>NZ_CP049057.1:0-300000 GCF_011044175.1 Rasiella rasia | reverse complement strand
AGAAGAATCCAAAAACTTCTAAATGTATTTTTAGGTGTAACTTTTAGGTATACAAATAGAGGAATTACAAGAACAGTATTCATAAAATATCCTGCTAAAAAAGATATAGCAAAACCTAAAGCACCGTAATCTTTCAGCAATAAGAATACTATTATCGCAGTACTCGCAAAAATCCCTGTACTTAAAACACTAAGCCACATCCTATTTTTCTTAATTAAATCACGGTGTATTCCCTGTTTAAAAGATATCAGAAATGTTGTTATTATTGAAAGCTCTAGAATAAGTATTACATCTTGTTCGGGATACTTTGCTCCTAAGATATAAGTGGCTATTTCAGGAAAAATTATAAAGGGTATTGAGATAAGCAAACATAAAATCCATGCGCCATGGTAATTAAAGAACTCTTTCTTAGGCGTAATCTCCATATCCTTAGATAGGAATATAGGAAGTAACGCATTAGACAGCGATCCATTTACCGTACGAATAGCCAATGAAAAGATAAGAACAGCTGTATACACGCCTAATTGGGTATAACCATCTGGAGTATTCACAAGCATGGTGTTTAAAATCCAAATCGTGGGTGCTACAACAAGCATTCCTAGTGATGCTGGTATCGCAAATTTATAGATGGAACGTAGGCTCTCTTTCAAATTCTTCAAAGAGATTTTCATGCCAATTTCTTTTAAGGTAGATCTTAAAATATACCACGAAATAAGACACATAAGAATCATCGCTACAAGGTTTCCAGCCACTGCGCCAACCATACCATAGAAGTACCCCCCTAGACACAAAAAGACAAATAATAAAACCCCCTGTACACTATTTATTACAGACATGCTTCTATAACTCTGCAGGCCTAATAAAGCTCCGCCAACCACTCCATTAACCGAGATAAACAATAATACTCCACCCGCTAAAATAAGTGGCAACCTAAGGGCTTCATTCCCTAAAACCGAAGTTGCCAACGAATTAGAAAATAATATCAATACCAAAAAAACCACGCTGCTTAGTAACGTTACAGCAACAATAGATGCACCAAGAATACTTGACGCCTTCTGCTTATTTTCATCTTTTAATTCAGAAATATATTTCGTTGCCGTAAGACCAACGCCCATGGTGGCGAAGATTAAAAAGTTGTCTATTGTAGACTTAACCATTCCGTATTCCCCATACGCATTTACGGTTAATATTCGAGCCAAAACCAAATATGCCAAAGCAGTTAAACCCTTAGCCATCACCGATCCAAACGTAAGCCAAAAAGTTCCTTTAACCACTTTTTTGACAAAGGGTGATTGACTCAAATTTCTTAAATTGCTTAGACTTTTCATGGGTATCAATAAATTCCTAAGATAGTATCAAGGTTTTAAAGTTCTGTTTATAGCTAGCGTTTTACCTGTTCTTAAACAAACCCGCACACTTAAAGATTTTGCAAATGTACTACAATCCCCACAGGAGCTAGACAAATTACCTTCTAAAATAAAGTTCTATGTTGTACGCTCAATGCTGTCAAAATAAACCAGAGAACGTGCTGCAAACACCTCGCGCAACTGCTTTTCAAGTATTTCTGGAATGAGTGGCGTGGCATTTTTACGAGATAAAGCACCTAGAATTTTTTGTTTTGTGCTAGATCCTAACCCACTAGAGACAAGTCGTTTTAAACCAACTTTTTTTAATAGGTAAACTATTTGCTTATTCTTAAAATGAATTGCCTGGTTAGTTTTTGGTAAAAATGTACTGTGAAATGGAGCAATTTGAAGAAACTCTGCAATGGTATTAAATGCTTCTTTAGGGGCATCTAACAAATGTGTTAATGGCAGCACACATACATTATCAAAAAGTTGGCTATAAATTTCTACGGCGGTATCGTAGCAACTCATATGTATAATACTATGCCATGGTAATGGTCCATTTTGTAATTCGTTCAGTTCCTTTTTTACAACGGCTTCAAACGATTTGTTTTCTCTTCCTAAACCGACGTTCATTGCATATTGAGAATATGCTCGCTCTACCGGGTCGCGTAGCAACACAATAATTTTTGCATTCGGATTATATTGCTTTAATTTTGAGGGAGTACCTGGCGCATGCAAATAACACGTGCTTGCCTCTACCCTATATTTTTGATCGGTAGCAAATGAGAACAATTGTTCATAAGCTGCTTTCGATTGGATATGAGCAATATGTAGTTTCTTCGGGAAATCAATTTTAAAATAACTTGCTTCTATGAACTTCTTATCTGGACTGTATACTTCTTTGGGTAATCTGTCTACAAAATAATTCGGCTCCTTAATGGGAGAGGCATATATTTCTGGATGTTGCTCGAGAACACTCATTAACGATGTTGTGCCAGCTCGCATAGCTCCTACTACAAAAAGATTAGCCTTTTTATGCTCCTCCATTTCTCATGTTTTTTGCGCGTTGGTAAATACTGGCAATACCCATTTTTTGAAGCTCGTCTAAAATCTTTACCTCCATCTTAGACACCAACTGTACCAGAGATTCTTGAAGAAGCATTCGTTCTTCTTTAGAATAAGTGGGGGCAAATTTTAAATAACTCCACTTGGCAAAACGCTGATAGAATTTTCTAAAACAGCGCTTCTCTCTACCAGAGAGTTGTTCGCTAACGCTAAGCATCGTGTTATAATAATGAATTAAATCGTTACAACGTACTTTCGCTGTAGACATACTCCCTTGAACGGTTTTATTATAAAAAGACAGCGGCTTATTTATAAAAACAACAGCATGATCTATAGCAAGCCTATGCCAACATTCATGATCTTCAAAATGCTGCATCCCGGCTTTAAATCCACCTATAGCCTCTATATGGTTTTTTGCCGCCACAACGCTGCTAGAATGTATAACTGGCAAATTAGTGCCGAGTACTTTAAAGTGATTTACTAAACCCGTTGCTCCATTTTTTGGTAACCATTTATTTGTATATGCTACTTCTTTTGATTGGAACACATGAATTCTTCCCGTGACAAATATTTTTTCCTGGGGAAAAGCATTAATAGCAACCACAACCTCTTTTAAAAAAGTTGGTGCCCACCAGTCGTCTGCATCTAATAATGCTACATATTGGTTGGTCGCAGCGTTAATTCCAGTGTTTCTAGCCGAAGCTGTTCCTTTATTGTTTGTTGAAATTACCTTTATACGAGGGTCTGCAACATCCTTTACTCTTTGTAACGACGTATCTGTGCTACCGTCGTTTACCACAAGTAATTCAAAATCCTGATAGGTCTGAGACAATACCGAAGCCAAAGCTTTTTCTACAAAGTCTTCTTTATTATACAATGGTATTATTACACTTATCATTTCGTTCTTAGCCGTTTAAATTATTTTTTAAGAACTCTAACGACACCTCCCGAAGTTTTGCCAATTTGGTATCAACCGCAATATAGTCTATGTCGTCTGTAAACCAAGAGGGTTCATTACTAATTGTGACGTCTTTCACGAGCCTATCTTGTATACCCAGTTGCTGTGCCAAAGATTCAAAACGCGTTGCTCCTCTTTTTTCGTTTACCAACACAACAAATTGCTTCTTAAATAAAATTGAAAATAACATTCCATGGTATGAATCTGTAATCACAAAATCTGCATTTTTAATAGTTTGCAACCATGCTCCCACTCCAGCTTTCTGCTGAAATATCCTACGCCAACTATGTTTAGGTTGATGTTTAATTTGTACGACTGAAAGACTCATTCTTCCTGCAACCGAATCAATTTGCGACAACGTCAAGTCTCTTTCATCTAGTACATATACAGCTAGTGTCTTTTTCGATGGCACACTCTTCGCATCGTCACATAATTGTTCATAGAAGTTTTTCGGTAAAAGTAACGTAGGATCTAAGGCAAGCGTTGCGTTCTGTACTCCAAATGTGTCTTTCAGAATTTTTAGTCCAGATTGCTCGCGAACTGAAATCCCGTTAAACGTTTTTAATGCTTCGGAAATTTCCGCAGTTGCTCTAGGCGTCTTAATAGTTGCTACTCCAAAAGAGGCCGCATAGGCTACCTTAGTAACCGCTGTATCTTCTAAAAAAGCAAGGAAATTATCTGAAAAGTCCCCAACCGAATACAGTTCACGCCAAACTTGATCACTTCCAACCACAATAGCATCAAGCGTGCTAGTACTAATTTCCTGCCTTAGATTGTTTGAATTCGTCAACAACCTAGTGCGATTAGTAAGATGTATATTCTTAAATCGTTCTATTTCAGCAAAATAATGTCGGAAAAGCACTTTTTTTGTGGTACGCCTCCAAGCTGGTTCATTCTTACCCCGGTTAAAGACTAGTATTTGGAAACCCATCTCTTGTAGCACTATCTGTAGTGCAATACATTGTAACAGGCCGCCGTAATTATGCGTAAGAGGTAGCGTAAGTATACCTACCTTTTTTGTTGCATGAGAGTTTGACATAGCCTGTCTGGGTTAGCTCACAAGATACAAATTGTACTACATAATCATTCCTGCAGCTACAGTTTCATACGAAGCATCATCTATGAGCACAAAACTACCTGTTATTCTATTGTCTCGGTATTCGTCAAGCATTAATGGTCTTGTTGTACGCACCTTTACCCGCGCAATATCATTCATGGTAAGAGTTTTGTTGTCTACATTTCTAGCATATGTATTAATATCAATTTTGTAAACAACCTCTTTTATCATCGCTTTTTGCTCATTACTGGTGTGCATGATCGTATATTTTGTGCGCGGTCTTGCCTCTGCACTATTAAACCAACAAATCATTGCATCGAACTCTTGTACAGGTTTTGGCTGATTGTTGTTTTTTACAATCATATCGCCGCGACTTACATCAATATCGTCTTCTAGTGTTATTGCTACAGACATTGGAGCATAAGCTTCTTTCAATTGGCCAGCGCTTGTATCGATTGTTTTAATGGTAGATGTAAATCCAGATGGCAATATCGTTACACCATCTCCCTGTCTAAAAATACCACTTGCAATACGGCCTGCATAGCCTCGATAATCTACAAACTCACTACTCTGTGGTCTTAAAACGGTTTGTACGGGGAATCTTGCATCTATTTTATTTAAATCGCTTCCAATGTGAATGGTTTCTAACATATAGAGCAGCGGAGCCCCTTGATACCAATCCATTTTGTCACTTCTATTTACTACGTTATCGCCTAACAGAGCGCTAATAGGTAAAAATTGAATGTCTTTTACATATAGCTTTGAAGAAAACTCTTGAAACTGAGCTACAATATCGTCATAGACCTTTTCAGAAAAATCTACCAAGTCCATTTTGTTTACGCACACAATAATATGCGGAATTTGCAGCAACGAAGCAATAAATGCGTGCCGTTTGGTTTGCTCAATTACGCCATGTCTTGCGTCTATTATAATTAACGCTGCATTGGCTGTAGAAGCACCAGTTACCATGTTTCGGGTATACTGAATATGCCCAGGGGTATCTGCGATGATAAATTTACGCTTAGGCGTTGTGAAGTATCTGTAGGCAACATCTATTGTAATTCCTTGTTCGCGTTCGTCTCGCAGGCCATCTGTGAATAATGCCAGATCTACACCCTCATGTCCTTTTCTTTTGCTCGTAACCTCAACGGCCGCTAATTGATCTTCGAAAATAGATTTACTGTCGTAAAGTAGCCTTCCAATTAAGGTGCTTTTTCCGTCGTCTACACTGCCTGCTGTTGTAAATCTTAAAAGTTGATTTGTGTCTATTGCCATAGAATTAGTGAATGGTGATTGGTGAAATGATTATTAAAAATACCCTTGTCGTTTTCTATCTTCCATTGCAGTTTCGCTGCGTTTATCATCGCTTCGGTTACCGCGTTCGGTTTGCTTCATGGCAGCCACTTCAGCGGCTATCTTTTCTAAGGTATCGGCGTCAGATTCTATGCCACCGGTAATGGTTATATCGCCTAAAGTTCTAAATCTAATTTTTTTAGTCTCTACGGTCTCATGTGCTTCAAGTTTCAGAAATTCTGAAACAGGAATCCATGACTCCTGCCTCCACACTACCTTTCGCTCATGCGCATAGTACAGTGATGGTATTTGAATATTTTCACGTAAAATAAAATTCCAAACGTCCATCTCTGTCCAATTACTTATTGGAAAAGCTCTAAAATGTTCCCCTTCAAAATGTTTTCCGTTTAAAAGATTCCATAATTCTGGACGCTGATTTTTTGGATCCCATTGTCCGAAATCGTCTCGATGCGAGAAAAAGCGTTCTTTAGCCCGTGCTTTTTCTTCATCTCTTCTCCCACCACCAATAGCACAATCTATTTTATTGGTCTCTATGGCATCAAGCAAGGTTGTAATTTGAAGTGCGTTTCGAGTGGCATTTTTACCTTTTTCTTCGGCTACACGACCTTGATTAATACTTTCTTGCACTGAACCAACCAATAATTGTAACCCTAACGATTGCACCAAATCATCTCGAAACTGTATGGTCTCAGGAAAATTATGACCTGTATCTACATGCAATAATGGAAATGGTATTTTAGAAGGGTAAAAAGCCTTCTTTGCTAAATGGGTTACTAAAATTGAATCTTTACCTCCTGAAAATAAAATCACTGGATTTTCAAACTGCGCCCATACTTCACGTAAAATATAGATAGCTTCAGATTCTAATTCGTCTAAATAATTTAAATAATACTTCCCCATTGGGTTTATAATTTAGTTTCTAGGAACGTTTCAATGCGTTTCACAGCTTCTGTAACGGTAGTGTTTACAGTGTTAATTTCAATATCTGGTGATGTAGGCATCTCGTATGGTGCATTTACACCAGTAAAATTTTTAATCTCCCCTGCTCGTGCTTTTGCATACAACCCCTTTACATCCCTTCGTTCACATTCAGCGATGGGAGTATTTACAAAAATTTCAACCATTCGGTCTTCCCCTACAATTGATTTAATATTTTCCCTATCGGCAGCATAAGGAGAAACAAAAGCAGCTAATACCACAAGTCCTGCGTCTACCATTAGATTTGCAACCTCGGCAATACGTCTAATATTTTCTGTTCTATCTTCGGGTGAAAACGACAGGTTCTTATTAAGACCTTGTCTTACATTATCTCCGTCTAATACGTAGGTGTGTATTCCTTTTGAAAACAATAATTCTTCTACTGCGCTTGCAATGGTAGATTTTCCTGAACCAGACAACCCTGTAAACCATAATAACATAGGGGCATGCCCTTTCTGCTTCGCTCTATTCTCTGCGGAAATATTAAATTGATGTGGAATAATGTTTGTCATTAATTTTTTCTTCGTTGCTCAAGTCCAAAGTCCATTTTGTACCAGATACGCTCGTGAAAATAATACAAAATCATTTTTGAAGCTACCTCAGCAATACCAATTTTAAGCCCTGAAAGTGGGTTCCCTGTGATTATCCATGCAATAATAACAGTATCTAGAGTACCTACAAAACGCCACGTAAATGTTTTTGCTAAATGCCGCTTCTTACTTGCTAAAATACGACCATTTTTATCAAGATTTAACTTAAACCAAACACGTTCGTGTAAAAAGTACAAAATAAGTTTGGTAACGGTTTCAACTAAACCAATCTGCAAGCCTACAAAAGCATCTGCCGTAATTAGCCATGATAGAAGAATAGTATCTATGGTACCTACTAAACGCCACGTAATGGTTTTCGCCAAATGCCTTTTATACGAGCTGTCTGCCATTTATTCTACTATAAAATAGGGGTTCAGTAAATTTTCCTTATTGTATACTAATGGAGTTTTGGTATCTGCCATTACAACCTGAACACCTGCAGCTTGGCAAATAGCTTGTCCAGCGGCAGTATCCCATTCCATAGTAGGTGCAAATCTAGGATAGACATGTGCCTTTCCCTCTGCGACCAAACAGAATTTCAGCGAGCTTCCTTTCGACACAATTTCGGTAGCACCATCTAGCGCCTCGATAAACATTTTAGTATCATCGTTAAGATGAGACCTACTTCCAACAACCTTTATAGGTCTTGTTTTTTCCGCTGGGAAAATTGGTGCCGCATTACTAAAAATCTCTTCTAACGTATTGTTTGAATCAATAATACATTTATAACTTTTAGTGGCTTGGTGATTCGTAAAATACAATTCATTACTTACAGGCACATATATTACACCTAAAACTGGCTTACCATCTTTAATTAAAGCAATATTAACTGTAAACTCTCCATTTCTTTTAACAAACTCCTTTGTACCATCTAATGGGTCTACAATCCAGCATTGAGTCCAATGCCTACGCTCTTCATACTCTGTCTGCTTATTTTCTTCACTAATAATTGGAATTGAAGTAGGTTGCAAATAAGCGTTAATAACGGTATTTGCATTTTGATCGGCTCGAGTTAGTGGAGAATCGTCTCCCTTAGTCTCTACCTCAAAGTTGGTTGCATATATTTTTAAAATCTCATCACCTGCCTTAATTGAGGCTTTTATGGCCGTGTCTAATAACGTTTTCAATGTACATTGTATTAAGCCATAAAACTACAATTTAATACACAGAATTAATAATTTAGAATTAGGTATAACTCGCGTACTACTAAAAGCCAAAGCCAAGACCAAACACCAGTCGCGTATCTTCTGTAGAATGAAACAAGCTTGCCGAGGCATTAAAACCACCACGTCCATTAACCCATAAGCCACCACCATAGGAGTTATGCCACTTTTCAGAATTTTCTGAAGGAGTCCAAACCCTACCTATATCTGCTCCGCCATAAATACCAACCTGAAGTGGGAACAGCTCTACTTTAAATTCATTAAAACTATACCGAATATCTGCGTTTCCAACAAGACTCGATTTTCCTGTAAACCGCCTATTTCTATAGCCTCTAAGTCCGTTACTACCGCCAATTTGAACGCCTTGATAGAAATCGAATGTATTTCCAAAATTGAATTGACCCTGCACATTGGTCTTTAAAACCAATTTATTGCTGGACTCTAAACTATTGTAAAAACCCATTCTTGTAGATAAAAAGCCATACAAGCGTTCTACATCTTCAAAGTTGTCTGTTACTCCAGCTGTTAAATCGAAGAGCATACCCCGCGAAGGATTTCTTGCGTTATCAAAACTTCGGTAGCTGTAAATTCCTTCTAGTGTTCCGTAAACAATAGTCTCGTCTAAAACAGCACTATTTGTTGGACTTTCGGCACCTGTAATTGCGCTATTTAAAGAAATCGCATCTGCGCGAAATTGAATTTTATAAAAACTTCCAAAGAAAGAATTTCTAACAAGACCAACATTTCCACTTAAGGTTTGCACCTCAACTCTATTGGCATCAAAACCAAGCGCATCTTGGAAATTTTTAGTCTCGTTTCCGTAGCCAAAATAATTATGAATAAAATTAGCACTCGTAACACGCGCGCCAAAACTTAGGTTAAATGTTTTATAGAGGTTTGCAATTTCACCTTGATAACCTACATCGAAACTTGAGGTGTCAAAATAATATCCGGCATTCAATTTATGCTGTCGCGAAAACGGATTCCTACTAAACCCATTTAGTTGATGGGTGTATTGAAGTCCTAGTCGGCCCCCATCGTCTGGATTGTACCCAGCACTTGCAACAAAATTATTGTTAGTACTAATTTGTTTTCTATAATCAAACGTGTTTAAAGTGTATAAGTCTGTAAATCGAACTAAAGCACCATCTTTTTGAGTTACCGTGTTTTGTTTAGATAAGTGATCGTAGATACGTATGTTCTTTCCGTTCTTAATTTCATAAATATCGTTGCCATGCCCTCCAATAATACGAACTAGCATATTTTCTTGTGCATTTCCGGTTACTTCAAAGACATCATTTCCATCTAACCCGTAGATCCATAATTGTTTCGTTTGGTTGCGGTAAAATGTCACTTCCTTTTCTAACGTTCCTTTTTCACCTTCCGTATAGCCATACTCTCTAACAATAGTAACCCCATCTGTCGCTCTTTCAATTTCAAAATAATTTGCACTATCTGTTCCCTCTAGCGTTCGCAGTTTATTATAGTACCTAAAGTATTCTTCTGCAATAGCAGTTAGATTATCACGCCGCGCCTTGAGTGTATTTACAATTTCCTCCAGAGATTCGTCTTGAGTTTCTTCTGGCAACTTGCTAAATGCGGTGTCTATAACTTCGACTGTTAGCGCTTCTGTAATTTGCTTTGCGATAAATTGCCATTGTTTTTCAGTTGCTTTTTGTAACAAAGCACGGTCTAGAATAATTCCCTCTTCATTAAACCACGGTAAATCGGTTAAACTTTCAGTATATAGATGACGCTGATTACTACTTCCAAGAATAGAACGAGCGACATCTAAAATATCGCCATCAAGACTCGCAAATGCATCGTCTCTATTTCTAGCAATAGGCACATATACACTATCGTTGCCCTTGGTGTAATAGAGTGCCCATCGCCAATGATCTGGTTCTCGATCCCAATCGCCAACAAGCATATCGAAGAGACGTGATTTAATGTAGACTTGTTCATCAATTTTTACATTTCCGCCCTTACGTACTTTTAATAAAATATCATCGGTAGTTTCAATATCACGGGCATATCTAAAAATACGGTCTCCTTCGTTGTTTTCTGATGGTGCTACGGAAATATAATATAATTCATCCCCAAAACTTGAATTGTACTCTTTCAGTGCCTTTTGCTTAGGAACATAAGCCAAAATCGGACGGTTATCAAAAAGCTGAATACTATCGGCTAACTCGGGTAACGCTAGTAATGCATAGGGATGCGATGCCGTGTAAAACTCAGAACCATAGGTGTCGGGCACCGAAAAATCGGAATTCTCTTCACCTTCGGCCACTGGACTTTCAGGGTTATTCTTTTGGTCATTTGTGCCTCCTTCACTAAATCTAAGAGCTTGTTTTTTTAGTGCACGCATGTTAAATAAATTACCATATGCGTCTTCTAAAAGTAAACTTTTATAATCATCTGTATTGTTATCTCGAACTACACGTAAGCCCCCATACATAGAATCTAGGTTAGCCACCTTTGCTGATATAGGTGTAGTGTAAACAGATTTATATTTTGAACCCCATATTGTTTTAAAAAATGGAGCTACTTGTATACTGTCTGGAGCGTTGTAAATGGCCGTTTTAATTGTTTCTGGTAACACTTCATCAAAAGCACCTAAATTGTACTGTTCTTTCTTCGGAAATATCTCTTTTTCAAAAAGTAAAATAGGCTCCATAGTACTATCAGTACCATAATAACGCACATACGACGAACCGTCTGTAAAAACATCCAATACGGCAAAGCCTTGTCCTCCATAACTAAAGAGGCCGTGACTGCCTAATGCTGCGAAGCCGCCTTTAGATCCAGATCCAGATAGAATTTGTACAAGTCCGTCTTTTTCTACATGCTGCAAGGTATGCTCATGGCCTGATGCGAAAATTAATTTACCGTGTTTTTTACCCACGGCGGCCAATTTGTTCATGAATTTATTATACAGCTCGTTATAGCGGTCTTGAACAGAAACACCACCTTGTGCGCGTATTTGAGTTACCAAAGAAGCCAAACCTGGTAAGGGAATTTTTTTCTGTGTTGGGTATAAGTGTTTCTGAGCACCAAAATATCCGCCGTGAGTACCATTCGTAAACATGGGATGGTGCATTGCAAAAACAATTGTTTTGTTTTTGTGCTTTTCTAATTCTAGGGAAAGTTCGATAAAGAATTTTTCTCTGGTTTTGATTTCGCAAAACTCATTCATGGTTGGATGTACGTTCCAATCTTCTAGATACCATTGCGAGTCTATCATAATTAACTGCACGTTTTCTGAAACCGTCACGCTTTTCAACGGACAACCATTATCTGGCTGTAGTGCAGTTGTCTCACCTAGTTTTTCTTCTAAATAATCTTCTTGTCTCTTTAAGGCATGTAAGCCGCCATTGTACCAATCATGATTACCAGGAATAAAGTGAATCGTTCCTTCAAAGTTTGCTGCAGCAGCTATTTGTGCATCTAGACGATACGCTGCTTGCCCCCTATCGGGTTCGTTTTCAGAAGGCATTCCAACGGGATATATGTTATCACCTAAAAATAAGGTGTAATCGCCTACGGTTTCCTTCCCTTCTAGGTATTTCTGAAATATTTGAAGTCCAATACTCATTCCTCCAACAACCGAATTACCCGCATCACCAACTAGATAGAATGTTTTTTCTACCGTTTTATCGCTCGGATAGCTGTGCACAGACTTCAATTCTTTGTACTGAGGGGCGTAAGTCGCACATCCAAATGCAATGGCCAAAAAGAAAAAATAGAACGGAAGATATTTTAATTTCATGTAAGCTCGTAAACATTTATCAACGTCAAAGGTTGCAATTATGAGCCAATAAAAAAGTTATAATGCTGTTAATTTTAGTACTGAATTATTAGTATAGCGGGTAATTTTTAGTATTTTGGATTTTTAATTAGCATCTTATGACCGACCTTATTAACGCGGCAGACAACTTTCTTTTACAACTCTTTAAAGAAAAACTTCCCAACACATTTACCTATCACAACTATACTCATTCTAAACGTGTGTTTAAAAGTGTAAATGAAATTATTGAAGGTTCTGAAGTTTCAGCTGCTGAGGCTACTATCTTGAGATTATCTGCCCTGCTTCACGACACGGGGTATATTCATACTCGAGAAGGTCATGAAGAAGAGAGCGTTAAGATTGCAACAAAATTTTTAAAAGATCAAAATGCAGATCAGACTATTATAGACGGTGTGGCTAAGTGCATCATGGCTACTAAATTCAAAGATACGCCCAAAGACTCGTTAGAAGAAATTATAAGAGATGCAGACGCTTCTCATTTTGGTAAAGATTATTTTCAAGAAGCTAGTGAATTTCTAAGGCAAGAATTACAATTACAAGAAATTGAAGAATTTTCACCTTCAGATTGGCGAGAAGAAAACATAAAGGTACTTTCAGAAAAACACCAATTCTACAGTGATTATGCACTTAAAAATTGGCAAAAAGTTAAAGAAAGTAACCTAGCCGAATTACTTAAGAGTAGAAAAAAAGATAAAAAGAAGCGAAAAAAAGAGGAACTAAAAGCACAGTTAAAGGCAAAATACAAAGATGCAAGTCCAGAACGAGGCATTCAAACCTTTTACAGAACTGCCTTACGAAATCATATAAAACTTAGCGATATTGCAGATACAAAGGCAAACATTTTGCTTTCCGTAAATGCAATCATCATTTCCTTGGTCTTGTCTAATTTATTGTCGAAGCTAGACTCAAACCCTTACCTTGTATTACCATCTGCCATATTTGTGGTTTCTAGTACAATTACTATGGTACTTGCGGTTATTGCTACAAGACCAAATGTAACGCGAGGTGAGTTTACAAAAGAAGATGTAAAAAATAAAAGTGTGAACCTTACTTTCTTCGGAAATTTTCACCGAATGGAACTCTCTCAATACCAATGGGCAATTGAAGAGCTTTTAAAAGACAGAGACTATGTTTATTCTTCGCTTACAAAAGATTTATATTTCTTAGGAAAGGTGCTGGATAGAAAGTACCGTATTCTGCGTTGGACTTACACCATATTTGTAATTGGCATCATCATCTCAATTATTTCGTTTGGTGTATCGTTTGCAGTATTCGACCCTGGTGGGATAGAACAGGTGGTTTCAGAAAGTATTGTGCCTGAAGCGTAGTCTAGTTATTTATATGATTCATTAAGTCTTCGTACGTATAATATTCTTTCGAATCATTTTTAGACATTCCAGAATACAATACACTAACACGTATCGCCTTTAGACCTGTGACTCCTTGTAAATCTTCTACCTCTAACAATTCTACATCGGTATCTAGTTGCTTTTTATTTTGCAAAAATGAAATGTACTTTAAATATTCACGCTCATCTTCTTCTTGAGAATAGATAATAGAAATCTTACCTGCTTGCGTAATACGCTCGTCAGTTCCTTTTATAGCAGCTTTATCTACTCGTTTCTTTATTACTTCGTATCTAGCATTATAGGTGCCGTCTACATCAAATCGTTTTTCGTCCATTCTAAAACGCAATGATAGTGGCGCATTAAATGCCAATATCATGGAAGCCGCGTCTAAAGGAATAGGCAAGTTACTTTTTATCTTATAAAACTGATTTTCCATTTCACACATAACCTGTAACTGCCATAATCTCAAATTATACAGATATACTTTATGGAAACTCTTCTTCCTTGTTATAGATTCACCAATGTATAAGTTATGCTCTACCCCATCGGTCTTAAATCGCTCAAAATAATGTGGATACATGAGTTGAGCATCTCTTTGCTTTCTATCTATAATAGCAGCCATACGCTTGTTAATTAGCGTAACAGACTCATCGTAATCTCTCCTATGGTTATACACCAAGCCAGTACTACTTTCTACTAAATCATTGTATTCATCTACCAAAGCCTTGAGACCATCGTTCTTTTTAGACAGATGACTAAACAAAGGAATGATCTCATATTTAATAAATTCAAGAACATGGCGCTCTGTATTTACCTGCAGATCTTCAACATGGATTTCTTCTAAGAACGTAGCAATTCTAAAATCAATATGCTCATAGATGGGAAGCTCTTCACTTAGATAAATCTTTTTGATAATTTTCTGAACATGCTCAAGCTGTAAAACTAAATCTAACTTAGTTGCATTATTACGTGCTTCAGAAGAACCTTTAATGTCTATCTGCCCGTATAATGGATGCACATTTTCAAAAACTATTTCTCTAAAGTATGCCTGATTTCCAGCCTGTTGCAATTTAATAACTCGTTCTGCTTCTTTTCTAAACTTCCAGTGAACACTCGTGTGAATTGACGTACATTCTTCTTGTATCATCAATTCTATCTCATTCTCCTCTTGCACTTTAGAACGCTTTACAGTATCTAGCAGGTTAGGAAGTATATCGTGTAATTTATTAGCATTTATAGAATTTAATAGTTTCGGTGTAGTTGAAACTACTTCTAAAACACCATATAGCTCATCGTTATCTACCACCGGGACGATAATCGCACTACCTACGTTCTGCTTCTGTAATTTTTTATACAATACATTGGTTGGATATTCTTTGGCGTAGTGTGCTACATCTGAAATACAGTAAAACTGCTTTTGCTTAAAGAGGGTGTAATGTGATGCTTCACAAAGCGCTGTTGCGCATTTTTCCTTTGGTTTTTTGTTGAGTATATAGCTATTGGCCTCAAAGGGTTTTTCGAAGCTATCACTTTCACTGTCAAACATGGTGAAACCCACTTCCAAATCTTGAATGCCATAAAGCGATTTTAAAATTCCCTTAAAACTTTCAGCAAAGTTCTCTTTCTTCGATTCTATTGAAAGCAAATTGGTTTTAAAATTTGAAATCGAAACATCGGTAGTGGCGTCATACATATTGGCGATCACAAAACCGTAAAATTTCCATGATTTAGGTGGAAACTTAGACTTCCATAACTCAATATTGCCAAAATTATCAATCAACTCAGCTACATCTTTTTCAGAAATAGCTACTGCTTTATCAGTTTTTTCTATATAGCCAAAATCACCATTGTACAAAACTTTATACGACTTCATTACACCGTTAGCATCGGGAATATCGTAAAAATATGGTCTTCTAAAATCAATGTTATATCCGTAGTGGCTTCGTAAAATTAAACTACAACCTAAAATATAGAACTCGTCATCACTCATATCAGACAGTTGCATCACATAAGTGCTGTCTGCATTTGCCTTAATAGCATCGTATCGCGCTGTAGTCTTAAATGGCTTTAGTTGAAATGGAGCCCCAGCAATTTTAATTTCGTTGGTTTGTAAAACTGATGGAAAAATGTCTTCCAAGATAAAGTCAATCTCTGGCCGTAACTTTTCTAAGTCTGCGTCACTTTCAATACCTGTTGTGAGCTTCGGAAATTTTTTGGCAATAGCCAATACTTCTTCCGCACGTCTCTTCTGAAATGTGTTTCCATTAGCAAGGTTCTCTTTGTGTTTCTCAAAAAGAACTTTAAAACTAATCTTCAAATCTAGGGGAAAATCCCTGTCTAAATCATTCATTTTCTCTATCAACCGAATACAAGGTAAAATTATGGAAATATATGATACTGTCACTAAATTTGTACCAGAATTAACAAATGTGACATTTTGGCTTTTTTTGAGAAGAAAAACCTCTTATTTTTGTGCTAAACACAAACAAATTATGAAGTACTTCGTTTTAGCAATATCGGCTCTTTTAGTAGTGAGCTGTGGGAACTCCAATAGTGACACTTACACTGTCACAGGAACAACCAACGGCCTCGCAGACGGAACCAACATTATAGTACATCAAGTTAATCCAGTAACCAATCAACCAGCAGCAATAGACACTATAGTGGTTAATGCAGGTAATTTTACTGTAACCTTCCCAAAATCTGACATGAAGGTGGTAAACTATTTTGCGGTGCCCGGTAAAGGAAATGTAGCGTACTTTCCAGAAAATACAGACTTACAAGTAGTTATTTACAGCGATAGTATTCAATCTTCTTACGTTAGTGGAAGTCCGCAAAACGATGCTTACCGCGAATTTACTAAGACATTGAGAGGTTTTGTTGATCAGAAAAAAGACAATAGTATTCGTTATCGCACAGCACAACAAGAGAATGATACGCAAATGATGCGACAAATACAGCAAGAAAACACAGACTTAGGAAATCAAGAGAAGATTTATAAAACAAAATTTATTGCAGAAAACGGAAACTCAATCTTTTCGGTAATGCTTATCTCAGAAATGCTGAATCGTAAAGAAATGACAGCTATTGATGCTAAAAAAGCAATAGGTAATCTCAATTCTGAATTACAAGCTTCGGCAATGGCATCAAAGATTAAAGCTACACTAGAGAGTATGAGTGCTGCAGATATCGGGGCGCAGGCACCTGATTTTTCAGCTTTGACGCCAGAAGGAAAGCAGCTTTCTCTTAAAGACGCTATGGGTAAATACACTATAATAGATTTTTGGGCTTCTTGGTGTAAACCATGCCGTAGAGAAAATCCTAACGTGGTAAACGTGTATCAGAAATATCATGACAAAGGACTTAATATTATTAGTGTTTCTCTAGACCGCGCTGGGCAAAAGGAGCGTTGGGTAAAGGCTATCGAAGACGATAATATGGATTGGTATCATATTTCTAACCTAAAATTCTGGCAAGACCCAATTGCTAAAATGTACAATGTACGCTCTATCCCAGCTACCTTTTTGTTAGATGAAAACGGTGTAATAATTGACAAAAATCTTCGTGGACCTGCGTTAGAAGCTAAAATTGCGTCGTTGCTAAACTAGAAACCTCGTTTAATTACTATGCTTTCTTTTTAGTACCTCGGAAACTTTAGATTTTTCCAAGTTTGTGCAATACAAAGAGTAAGATAATTGGTAACGCCAGCACTAAAACAATCCATAGATTAGTTTGTAACAGCACTGGTGCAAATCCAAGTGTGAGCACATAACCCGCAATGGCACCTCCAAAATGGGCGTCATGTCCAATATTGCCACGTCTACTTTTCATTCCGTAGATTGAATAAAGCAGGTATACAATACCAAAAATCCATGCTGGTATAGCAATTGGAATAAAAAACAGGTACAATCCCATATCTGGATAAAACAAAATTGAAGAATATAATATACCTGTAACAGCACCACTTGCCCCAACGGCGCTATAATGAAATTCATCTTTATGGAAATAGAATGACAATAAATTTCCAACAAACAGCGATGCGATATAAATTAGTACAAAAGGAACAACCCCAACCGAATTAATAACTACCCCAGAAAAGAAATAAAGGGTAATCATATTAAATAACAAGTGCGTAAAATCAACATGTAAAAACCCTGAAGTTAGCATTCTTATCTGTTCCCCTCTGCGAATTCCTGCAATGTTAAACTTGTATTTTTCAAAAAAAGAAAAATCGTTAAAGCCTTTAATAGAGATTAATACGTTAGCGGCAATAATAACAATGGTAGCAATATCGATGTTGTTCATGTATGAGCAAGTTATTTTTATAAATAAGAACGATAAATTTAGTTAGTTTTGCGGGAACATTCGCTATGCAACGTTTAGTTTATCTTTTAGTCTACCCACTTATTTGGTGTATCTCAAAACTTCCCTTCTGGGCATTATACGGTATATCAGACATGCTTTTTGCTGTTATTTATCATATCGTGGGCTATAGAAAAAAAGTGGTCCTCGACAATTTAAGGCTGGTATTTCCAGAAAAAACGGAAAAAGAACGGAAAACTATTTCAAAAAGGTTTTATGCTCACCTATGTGATATGGTGGTAGAATCTATAAAGTCCTTATCTATTTCAGAAAAAGAAATTAAAAAACGCTTCACATTTACCAATTTAGAAATTATTCATGAGCTAGAAAAAGAGAATAGAAGTATTATGATGTTTCTAGGCCATTACGCTAGCTGGGAGTGGGCCACCATAATGGAACGCTTTGTAAATCACAAGGGTTATGCCGTCTATAAACGTATTGAAAATCCTTACTTTGATAAACTTGTTAAAAGAATTAGAGCACGCTACAATTCTGAACTAATTAATACCAAAGAGACCGTTCATAAAATGGGTGCCGCTCTATCTCGTGGCGAATTAACAATTAATGCATTTATTGCAGATCAGACTGCAAAACACTGGAAAGCTAAACATTTTCAAGAATTTATGGGTGTAAAGGTCCCAGTGCTCACAGGAGGCGAAATGCTGGCGAAAAAGTTTGATATGGCAGTAATATACCTTGATACAAGAAAAGTGAAACGTGGGCATTACAGAGCAGACGTTAAGCTCATCACCAAAAAGCCAAATGAGTTTCCAGATTACCAAATAACCGACCAATTTTTAAAATTAGTTGAAAACCAAATCCACGCAGAACCTGCTTATTACCTATGGACACACAAACGTTGGAAGTATCGTGATAAGGTAGCCGACTATGTATAGATGAACAGTGAATTTATATTTTTGCCAGAAATAACAGTATTACAATCCTGCTAATTCCTTCAACTCTCCTATAAAACGATTTGCCAATGCATCTGCTTCTTCTTGGCTTTTTGCTTCGGTATAAATTCTAATAATCGGCTCAGTATTCGATTTACGTAAATGCACCCAATTTTCAGCAAAGTCAATTTTCACACCATCTATGGTATTGATCTCTTCAGTTGCGTACCGTTTTTCCATAGCATTTAGAATAGCATCTACATCTAACTGTGGGGTTAGTTGTATTTTCTTCTTGCTCATAAAGTACGAGGTATAACGGCTACGTAATTCGCTTACGGCTATTTTTTCTTCAGCTAAGTGACTTAAAAACAGGGCGATTCCAACCAAACTATCTCTACCATAGTGCAATTCTGGATAAATAATTCCGCCATTACCTTCTCCCCCAATAACGGCATTTGTGTCTTTCATTTGCTGTACCACATTCACTTCACCTACAGCACTTGCGGTGTAGGTTCCCCCGTGCTTTTCGGTAATATCACGTAGGGCTCGCGAAGAAGACATATTACTAACAGTAGTTCCAGGTGTATGCTGCAACACATAATCTGCTACAGCCACTAGAGTATATTCTTCTCCAAACATTTCGCCTTTTTCATCTACAAAAGCAAGACGGTCTACATCTGGATCTACTACAATACCAAAATCAGCATGTTCTTTGGTCACCATGTTCATTAAATCTCCTAAGTGTTCTTTAAGAGGTTCTGGATTGTGCGGAAAGTGTCCGTTAGGTTCACAAAAAAGTTTCACAGGATGTACGCCTAAGGCTTCTAACAAAAGGGGCACTGCAATCCCACCTGTACTATTTACGCCATCTACAACAACCTTAAATCCCGCCTTCTTAATTGCCGAAACATCTACTAACGGCAGCTCTAATATTTCATCTATATGTAAATCTATATATGCGTCGTTGTTAGTTATTTTACCAAGTGCATCTACTTCAGCAAAGGTCATCGCACCACTTTCAGCTATATCTAATATTTCTTGTCCTGCAGCAGCATTTAAAAATTCCCCTTTGTTGTTCAAGAGTTTTAGCGCGTTCCATTGCTTTGGGTTATGACTAGCTGTGAGTATAATACCGCCGTCTGCATGTTCCATGGTAACGGCCATTTCAACAGTAGGTGTTGTAGAAAGTCCTAAGTCAATTACATGTATGCCCATTCCTACCAACGTATTCATAACTAGCTGTTGTACCATGGCACCGCTAATACGAGCGTCACGCCCAATCACTACTCGATAGTCTTCTTTATTTCGTTGTTGCTTTACCCAAGTACCATATGCAGCAGCATACATCACTGTATCTACAGGTGTTAAGTTTTCACCTTGTTTTCCTCCAATGGTACCTCTAATTCCGGAAATAGATTTTATTAATGTCATATGTAATCTGTTTTATTACTCATATTCAATAGTGATAACCTCTTAACACTTCCTGTACACTGCAATTGAGGACAGAGCCCGAAAAAGTGTACCACTAATTCGCGCAAAGATACTTTATATCGCTAAAAATGTGATGCAAATTTGTAAATTGTACCGAATGAATTTTCTAGCACATATCTATCTGTCTGGCGATAATGAAGGAATCACCATTGGTAATTTTATTGCCGATGGTATTAAAGGAAAAAAATATAAAAAATACCCGTTACCCATTCAGAAAGGTATCATATTACATCGCTTTATAGATAGTTATACAGACAGTCATCCTACTGTTAGAAAAAGCACTGCAAGACTTCACAAAAATTACGGCCACTATAGCGGTGTTATTGTAGACATATTGTACGATCATTTTTTAGCAAAAAACTGGCAAACCTATCATGAACAACCGCTTGCAACGTATGTAGATGATTTTTACGAACTTTTACGTACAAATTTTGAAATTTTACCCACCAGAATTCAGCGTATGATGCCCTATATGATGGCAGACAACTGGTTACTTAGTTACGCTAGTATTAAAGGAATTAGCACCATTCTTACACAAATGAATCACCGTACCAAAAATAAATCGCGTATGAATTTTGCTGTGCTCGAGTTAGAAGCCTATTACACAGAATTTGAAGAAGAATTCACTTCCTTTTTCGATGAGCTAATAAAGGCATCACAACAAAAAATGTTAGAATTATGATGCCACGCATACTACCATATATAGTCCTGTCTATTTTGCTAATTTCTTGTAAGCAAAACACCGAAGTTTCAGAAACTAGTATTTCAGAAGCACCCGCCGTTGGCTTAATTACTGAAAAGGCTATGGTTGTGTCAGCCAGAGAAGAAGCCTCTAAAATTGGTATACAAATTTTAAAAAAGGGCGGAAATGCTTACGATGCCATGATTGCTACAGAAATGGCGCTTGCCGTAGTTTATCCGTATGCGGGTAATCTAGGAGGCGGCGGATTTATGGTCTATAGAACACAATATGGGGAAATGGGCGGATTTGATTATCGTGAAAAAGCACCCATGGCAGCAACTAGAGATATGTTTCTCGATGAAAATGGCACGTATGAATCTAGTAAAAGTAAAGTTGGTAGCCTCGCCGTAGGAGTTCCAGGTACTGTGGCTGGCATGTTTGCTGTGCATGAAAAGTTAGGATCTTTACCTATGGAGGAAATTTTAGCCCCTGTAATTGAATTAGCCAAAGAAGGTTTTGTAATTACTGAACAACAGGCGGCACGGCTTTCGCACTACAAGCCTATGTTTGAAGAAGTAAATGGCGAAAAATCGATTGTTACCAAAACGTATTCTGAAGGAGATATATTTACAAACCTTGCACTTGCTGAAACACTACAAGCCATTTCAGACCAAGGGATTACTGCTTTTTACGGAGGGCAAATTGGCGAACAATTAGTTGCTTTTACAAAAAAGCATGGAGGCATTATTACTTTAAACGACTTAAAAGCGTATGAAGCTGAATTTAGAGAGCCTATTGCATTTAATTACAAAGATTTAACCGTTATTTCAATGGCACCACCTTCAAGTGGTGGTATTTGCTTAGCACAAGCTATGAAGATGGTGGCACCGTTTCCATTAGCCTCATACGGGCATAATAGCGAGCAGTACATTCAAGTATTAGCCGAAGCCGAAAGACGCGCTTATGCAGATCGTAGCTATTATCTAGGCGATCCAGATTTTGTAGAAATTCCTGTAGACTCCTTACTTTCTGACGCCTATTTAAAACAACGTATGGCCGACTTCAGTTTTGACAAGGCCACAGATTCTAAGTCTATTGGATATGGTACCATAGCTGGTTTCGAGAGTGAAGAAACCACCCACTACTCTATTGTAGATCAATTTGGGAATGCTGTATCTGCCACCACAACATTAAATTCTGGATATGGTTCAAAATTATATGTAAAAGATCTTGGTTTCTTCCTGAATAACGAAATGGACGACTTTAGTGCAAAGCCTGGACAGCCAAATATTTACGGTTTAGTAGGCGGCAACGCTAATGCCATTGCACCTCAAAAAAGAATGCTAAGCTCTATGACTCCAACCATTGTAGAAAAAGACAATAAGCTTTGGATGGTTGTAGGTACCCCTGGTGGAGCCACTATAATCACTTCAGTATTTCAAACCATTTTAAATGTTAACGAATTTGGTATGCACATGCAAGCAGCTGTAAATGCTCCTAGATTTCACCACCAATGGCTTCCAGATGCTGTGCGTTATGAAGTTAATAGGTTTTCACCCGAGTTAAAGAAAAATTTAGCTAAAAAAGGGTATCCCGAAAACACAAAAGTAGATCCAATTATTGGAAAAGTTGACGCCATTTTGGTACTCCCAGATGGCAGACTTGAAGGAGGCGCAGACCCAAGAGGAGACGATACTGCGGTGGGTTTTATGCCCTAACTTTCCTAAAAATAATGTTGTTTATCGAATATCTTCTACCACACAACGAATTGTAAGGTTTTTACTACAAAACGGTGCTAAAAAGATTATTTTTGAATTTGTTAATCATATCATTCAATGAAATCTAAAAACACCCGTTTACTGTAGCAACAATGCCTTTCCATAAATTTTGAATCTAAAAGTCGTATCGACTTCTTTATTTGGCTTGGGCACAATTATTGACTCGGTAAATATAAATGCAGTCCCCCCCACTGCGCAGCTTATGTAATGAAAAAAAAGTCACTAGTACGAGACGTGTACGCCGTGATACCATTGGTATTTAGCGGTGCTCTCTGTATTGCGCTTATTTTTCTTCTAAACCAAAAAGCCGCCAGCACCCCAGAATTTGTAGCTCAGCTCAAAAATCTGTCTACTTTGTTTATAAGTATTAGCGGATTTATTGCCCTTCTTATCATGGTCTATTTGGCAAGTGCTACCCTTCGTCTAAAATCTAGCAAAGAAGTAGCCGTAGATCATTTAAGTTCATTTACACAGAAAATGCACAATTTTAGAAGTATAATAGAATTATTGTTGCGCTCTAAAATGTGGTTGCCAGGACTTAAAGAATATATAGATGATGAATATGAAGGCTTAACCTTTTTTGAAGTAAAGGAATTTTACAAAGGAAAGTCGAAACTAGCCATTGAGTTTCTACAAGAGTCACATAACTACGAAGATACCGAAAATCTGTATCTAGAGATGAAATCCTTGTTAATGACCGGTACTAAAGACAAGCGAATTTCAGAAAACATACCGTACCCAAAAGCATACAGCAGAGACATTGTAGAGAAATGGCTAGAGCATAAATCTGGCTCGGGCTTATGGTACTATTTTGGGTATAAATTTGCCATTTTCAAAGAGTATTTAGATTACAATGCAGTGTTTGAAAGGCATCAAGAAAAAATAATGGGCTTGGCAAATGCCATAGATAGTGAGCACTTTGAAGACTCTTCTTTTAATGAAGTCTTTTTATCTAGATTGGGGGAATACATGACCAAACAGGTGATTCCGAAGTTATATCAATTTCAGGATGCTTCAGGTAAAGGCTTGCCAGGAATCATGAAATACATGTACGCAATTTTTCTGTGTCTTACATTATTTGGAGTCTTATTACCTTTAGGTTCGTTACTTTTCACATTACCTATTTTGGCGTTAATCATTAGCTTTTCGTTTGTGGTTAGTACCATCTTCTTTATCGCAACAACCTTCTACCAGTTCTTATCGAAGGAAATTTCAGAATAAAAACACATAGCCGTAAAATTATACTGAACACCATGCCCCCTTGTGGTAAATTTTCAATACAATTAAGTACCTTTGCAAACTATGGTAAAAAATGGCGATTGTATAGAAGTTTTTGGCGCTAGAGTTCATAATTTAAAAGACATAGATGTCACTATTCCTAGAGAGCAATTGGTGGTGATTACAGGGCTTTCAGGTAGTGGAAAATCGTCGTTGGCGTTCGATACAATTTATGCTGAAGGACAACGTCGTTATATTGAGACTTTTTCTGCCTATGCTCGTCAATTCTTAGGAAGTCTTGAACGCCCAGACGTAGATAAAATTGAAGGCCTATCTCCCGTAATTGCCATAGAGCAAAAAACTACCAGTAAAAGTCCGCGATCTACGGTTGGAACCATTACAGAAATTTACGATTTCTTACGACTTCTGTACGCTCGTGCCAGTGATGCGTATAGCTACAACACCGGTGAGAAAATGGTAAGCTATAGCGATGACCAGATTAAAGAGCTTATAATAAAAGATTTTAGCGGCAAAAAAGTGAGCATACTTGCTCCAGTAGTACGATCGAGAAAAGGGCATTACCGCGAATTGTTTGAGCAAATTGCCAAGCAAGGATTTTTAAAAGTGCGGGTAGATGGAGAGGTGTTAGACCTTGTAAAAGGCATGCGAATAGATCGCTATAAAACTCACGATATAGAGATTGTAGTTGATAGACTTAAAATTTCCGAAGAAAGCGATAATGACAAGCGACTTTCAGAAACTATCATTACAGCAATGTACCACGGTGACGATGTTCTTATTGTGTTAGACAACGAAACCAACGAAGTACGCTATTTTAGTCGGTCGTTAATGTGCCCTACATCTGGCGTTTCGTATCCCAATCCAGAGCCCAACAACTTCTCGTTTAATTCGCCAAAGGGTATGTGCCCTAATTGCAAAGGCTTGGGCCAGTTACATACCGTGAATTTAGAAAAAGTAGTTCCAGATGTTACGCTTTCAATAAAACAAGGAGCACTAGCGCCACACGGGCCGCAGAAGAGCAATTGGATTTTTAAACAGCTTGAGCTCATTGCGCATCGATTTAATTTTAGTTTGAGCGATCCGTTTGATGATATTCCGAAAGCGGCAAAAGAAATGATTTTTCACGGTGGAAATGAGAAATTTGATGTAGAATCCAAAACTCTTGGAATTACCAGAAATTACAAAATTGAGTTTGAAGGCGTTGCAACTTTTCTTCAAAACACCTACGAAGCCAACGAAAGCAAGTCGTTACAGCGTTGGGCAAAAGAGTATATGGACAAAGTAAACTGTCCGGAGTGTGATGGCAGCCGTCTTAGAAAAGAGTCTCTCTATTTTAAAGTAAACGAAAAAAACATTGCCGACCTCGCCCATATGGACGTGATTGAACTGTCTGAGTGGTTTGAAGGTATTGAGGAGAAGCTAAGTGAAACACAGCTTAAGATTGCTTCGGAAATTTTAAAAGAAGTCCGTGCAAGATTACAATTTCTAATCGATGTTGGTCTTACGTACCTAGCATTAGACAGGAGCTCTAAATCACTTTCTGGAGGTGAAGCGCAACGCATAAGACTTGCAACGCAAATTGGCTCTCAATTAGTGGGAGTGCTTTATATTCTAGATGAACCCAGCATAGGACTGCACCAGCGCGACAACGAAAAATTGATACAATCGTTAGTGTCTTTGCGCGATATTGGAAATTCAGTAATTGTGGTAGAGCACGATAAGGACATGATAGAGCATGCCGATTATGTTATAGATATTGGCCCTGGAGCTGGAAGACACGGTGGGGAAATAGTTTCTAAAGGAACTCCTACGGAAATTTTAAAGCACAACACCCTTACGGCCGACTATCTAAGTGGAGTAAAAGAAATTGAAATTCCGAAAGAACGGCGCACTGGCAATGGTAAGTTTCTAAAACTTTCTGGCGCTACTGGTAACAATCTTAAAAATGTAAGTATTGAAATTCCTTTAGGCACCATGGTAGGTATAACTGGTGTTTCTGGCAGTGGAAAATCTACGCTTATCAACGAAACCCTCTACCCTATTTTAAATGCGCATTTCTTCAACGGTGTAAAAAAACCAATGCCTTATAAAAAAATTGAAGGCTTAAAGCATATAGATAAGGTAATCGATATTAATCAATCTGCTATAGGACGAACACCACGAAGTAATCCAGCAACCTACACAGGTTTATTTTCTGAAGTTCGAAGTTTGTTTGCTAAAATTCCTGAAGCGCTAATACGTGGGTATAAACCCGGACGTTTCAGCTTTAATGTTGCTGGTGGGCGCTGTGAAACTTGTAAAGGAGGTGGTTTACGAGTTATCGAGATGAATTTCTTACCCGATGTTTATGTAGAGTGCGAAACCTGTCAAGGGAAACGATTTAATCGTGAAACATTAGAAATACGCTACAAAGGCAATTCTATTTATGATGTTCTAGAGATGACCATTAATGAAGCCGTACCATTTTTTGAACATATTCCTAAAATATACCGAAAGTTAAAGACCATTCAAGACGTTGGATTGGGATATATTACGTTAGGACAACAATCTACCACCTTATCTGGAGGGGAAGCACAACGTATCAAGTTAGCAACAGAGCTGTCTAAACGCGATACTGGTAACACATTTTATATTCTAGATGAACCTACCACAGGATTACATTTTGAAGATATACGTGTGTTATTAATTGTGCTTAACAAATTGGTCGCCAAAGGAAACACCGTAGTGATTATAGAACATAATTTAGACGTTATAAAAACTGTAGACTATATTATAGATATTGGTCCAGAAGGCGGTAAAAAAGGTGGTAAGGTTATGGCTACTGGTACTCCAGAAGAAATCGTAGAAAACAAAAAAGGCTTTACTGCAGAATTCTTGAAAAAAGAATTACATTGAGCGGTAGCAAATACGACAACAACTTGTTGTATTAATGAGAGCCACAGATATATAGATTAGCATGAGAAACGAACAAAAACATAAAAACTGGAACGAAGTAAAAACAAATGACTCTTGGGCGATTTTTAAAATCATGGGTGAGTTTGTTAATGGATACGAAAAAATGAGTCGTATTGGGCCTTGTGTAAGTATTTTTGGGTCTGCGCGTACCAAGCCCGAAGATCCAAATTATAAGTTAGCAGAAAATATTGCAAAAAAAATCACTGAAAACGGGTATGGCGTAATTACAGGCGGTGGACCAGGTATCATGGAGGCTGGTAACAAAGGTGCGCATCTAGCTGGTGGAACTTCTGTTGGACTTAACATTACCCTTCCTTTTGAACAACATGACAATCCGTATATTGACAGCGATAAGAGTATCGATTTTGACTATTTCTTTGTGCGAAAAGTGATGTTTGTAAAATATTCGCAAGGGTTTGTTGTCATGCCAGGTGGTTTTGGAACCTTAGATGAATTTTTTGAAGCCCTCACACTTATACAAACCCATAAAATTGATAAATTTCCAATTATACTAGTTGGTAAGGCGTTTTGGAGTGGCCTTTGGGATTGGATTACCTCTACCCTTTTACACGCAAATAACAACATTAGTGAAGGCGATTTAGATTTAGTTCATATAGTTGATACAGAAGATGAGGTACTACATGTGTTAAACGATTTCTACGAGAAATCCAACCATAGCCCTAATTTTTAACGTACATACGTTTATGAGTCTGGTACGAACCCTAAAATTAAATTACCCTTTTTGGTAACCCGCGCGTTTTTATACATGATTTTATTTTTTTGGGCGCTTCCGTTCTGTGCCCAGAACACAATTAATATTGACGCAACACTTGTACCAGATGAGCACAGTATAAAAATTGCTCAAGAGGTTATTTTTAAAAATACAGCCACTGTAGCTCTAGATACTTTGTATTTTAATGATTGGGCAAATAGCTTTTCATCTAAAACTACCCCGCTAGCCAAACGTTTTGGCGAAAATTATGACAGTTCATTTCATTTTGAGAAACTAGAAAATCGCGGAAATACCACAATTCACTCTATTTCCATTTCTAGCAGTCAGGGGGGTACTAGCGAAACAAATTGGCACTATGGCGATGCCGTGGATATTCTAAAAGTTGCCTTGACAAAAACACTTCAGCCTGGCGAAGAAATAAAAGTAGTTTTTAATTATACTACAAAGGTTCCTGACGATAAGTTTACGCGCTATGGCGTGGATAACTTCGGAAATTTTAAACTTCGATACTGGTTTATTTCACCTGCCGTTTTTGATACAGAATGGCGGGCATATAGTAACAAAAATACAGACGATTTATACCTTCAACCTTCTGTATTTAATATAGCATTTACAATTCCCGAAGGCTATACGCTTACTTCAGGCTTTGATGAGGTTGAAACATCTAATGTTTCCGAAGGTACTCGAGTTACGCTTACTGGAGAACGCCGTAACAATGCTATTATTCATATCGAAAAAGCCTCAACCTTTGAAAGCATAGTAACCGATAAATTTGAACTTGTTACGAGCCTAAAAGATCGAAAAGTATCTCCTGCTATAAAAGCCTTGGCTGTAGATAGAATTGTACATTTCTTAGATGGGAAGTTAGGGCCTTATCCGTTTAAAACAATGATGACTACCGAAGAGGCTTATAAAAAAGATCCTGTCTATGGTCTTAATCAGCTACCCGATTTTATTAGTCCGTTTCCCGATGGTTTTGAGTACGATATGGAGCAGCTTAAGACCATTACTAGAAATTATCTAGAAAACACCTTGGCACTACATCCACGTAACGATTATTGGCTTATTGGTGCCTTGCAGATATACTTAATGACAGAATATGTAGACACCTACTACCCAAAAATGAAGATTATTGGGAGTTTAAGTAACTGGTGGATTATTAAGTGGGCCCATGCTTCAGATTTAGAATTTAATGACCAATACCCGCTACTCTACTTAAATATGGCGCGAAACAATTTGCACCAATCGTTAGTAACCCCGAAGGACTCTTTAGTAAAATTCAACAAAAATATTGCAAACGACTATTACGCTGGTGATGGTCTAAATTACTTGGCAGATTATATAGACAAGCCTGTTTTAGAAAAGTCTATTAAAGACTTTTACAAGGAGCATATGCTGCAACCGGTGGCTGCAAGCCAATTTCAAGAAGCGCTTGAAAGTAACACAACCTTACCCATTAATTGGTTTTTTGAAGATTATGTAGGGAAACGCACTACAATTGATTTCAAAATTAAAAAAGTTAAGAAAAAGGGAGATTCGCTAGAGGTTACCATTAAAAACCTGAAAGACAATAAAATGCCCGTTTCTATATACGGGCTTAATAAAGACGAAGTGCTCTACAAACAGTGGACACAGCCTATAGACAGTACCGTAACAGTGACTGTTCCCTCCAAAAATGTACGGAAACTAGCGTTAAACTATGAGGCGGTAATCCCTGAGTTTAATCTTCGGAATAATTACAAAAAAGTAAAAGGGGTATTAAATCGCCCATTGCAATTTAGGCTGTTTCAGGATGTAGAAGACCCAAAATACAACCAGTTATTCTTTATGCCCGTTTTTGAGTATAATTTGTATGATGGCATTAGTCTAGGTATGAAATTGTACAATAAAACAGTGCTTCCCAAAGGGGTTCATTATAAAGTAGAGCCACAATATGGGTTTGGATCAAATACTTTAATTGGTAGCGGCTCTATATCGTACACCCAACGATTGCAAGGGAGTTCGCCCTACTCTATGCGCTATGGAATTTCGGGTAATTACTACTCGTACGATGTAGATTTATTTTATAAGCGTATTACACCCTTTATGGTTTTTGCGTTTAGGTCTAACGATTTACGAGACAATGAAAAACAATTCATCAATATTAGAAATGTAAATGTTTTTCGAGACGAGAACCCGAACGACCCCAACCAAAGTCCGAATTATAGTGTTTTTAACGCACAGTATGTGTATTCTAATCCCAATCTCATAAACTACTTTAGAGGAGTATTAGATTATCAAATTTCACAAAAATTCAGCAAAATTACAGCAACATTTGAGTACAGAAAATTGTTCCTGAACAATCGTCAACTTAATATTAGAGCCTATGCTGGGGCATTTTTGTTCAATGACAGTGGTAGGGATAATGATTTTTTCAGTTTTGCACTAGACAGACCTACAGACTATCTTTTTGACTACAATTACTACGGAAGAAGCGAAGACACAGGAATTTTCAGTCAGCAATTAATTGTCGCCGAGGGCGGATTTAAAAGTCAGTTAGAGCCCGCTTTTGCAAACACATGGATTACCACAGTAAATGCAAGTACCAACATTTGGAAATGGATTTATGCCTATGGCGATGTTGGTTTGGTAGACAACCGAAATGAAAGTCCGCAATTTGTTTACGACTCGGGTGTACGACTAAGCTTAGTTGCAGATTATTTTGAGCTCTACTTCCCAATGTACTCTAACTTAGGTTGGGAACCCGGCTTGCCCAACTACGAAGAACGTATTCGTTTTATAGTTACTCTTAGCCCTAAAACGTTACTTAGCCTCTTTACAAGAGCTTGGTATTAGGCTTTTTTCTTTAAGCTTGTGGCAGTAGTTTCTCCTTCAACTATTTGCTCTTTTTCACTTTCTATTTTTTTTATATTTTAGCTCCCCTAATCAACTAACAAGCTTCAATCATCCTTCAATTATGGTTTCATTATGTAAGAAAATTGCGAACTCTAAGTGGTTCCAGAATTCAATAACTATTGCAATTATTATAGCCGGTATCTTGGTGGGTATCGCAACCTATACCGAGTTTGCTGAAAAGCATCATGTCATTCTCGAGTTACTCAATAAAGTTGTTTTATGGATTTTCGTGGCTGAAGTAGTAATTAAAATGATAGCCGAAGGAAAAAAACCATGGCGCTATTTTTATGATAGCTGGAATGTTTTCGATTTTGTTATAGTTGCCGCAGCATTCTTACCATTTGGCGGAAGCTCTGTAGCAATACTTAGATTGTTGCGTTTGCTACGTGTATTGAAATTAGTAAAAGCATTACCAAAACTTCAATTATTAGTAAGTGCGTTGTTAAAGAGTATTCCGTCAATGGGATACGTTACAATTTTGTTGATGCTGTTGTTTTATATCTATGCCGTTGCAGGTGTCTTCTTCTTTGGAGCAAACGATCCTATTCATTTTGAAAACTTACAAATGTCTATGCTCTCCCTTTTTAGGGTAGTAACTCTAGAAGACTGGACCGATATAATGTATATTAATATGTACGGTTGTGAAAATTATGGTTACGACGGAAATATGAATTTGTGTACTTTGTCTTCCGCCAATCCGTTGGGGAGTGTTACTTATTTTGTAAGCTTTGTTTTATTAGGTACCATGATTATTTTGAATCTCTTTATTGGTGTAATTATGAATGGTATGGACGAAGCTCGTGAAGAAGCTATTGAAGAAGATCTTATTGCCCCTGAAGATGTACATACCAATTTAGCTGAATTAGAAGAAAAATTACACGAAGTACAGGCATTGGTGCTAAAATTGAAGCAGCCTGGCGTTATAGATGAAGAATAAGGCTACTCTTATAACGATATTGTTAGCATGAAGCTATTAAATAATACGCCCCTTATTATCGTTGTGTGCCTCACCCTTGGTTTGGCTCCTTTTTATCCAGAGCCACATCTTTGGGGAAAGCTGCAATGGATTGCAGGAGACGGTAATGGTATGAAGCCTGCAGATTGGTTTGATGTTTTCTTACATGGCTTCCCGTTTATTTTATTGATTCGTATTATAATAGTCCATATTCTGAAATTAGTTAAAAAATAATCTGTTTATTCATATTTTGTTACGAATCCTCTAACACTTTAACATTGTTTCGTAGGCGCTTTTTAGCTATTTTTGCAGCAGATCTTTACCATATAGAATTATCTTATGCAAACAAACCCACAGACCAATAGCGAGTTATCTTTCGACGATTTTAAAGCCGAAGTTTTAAACGACTACAAAATTGCCGTTACTAGTAGAGAATGCAGTCTTTTGGGGCGTCGTGAAGTTCTCACAGGAAAAGCAAAGTTTGGTATTTTTGGAGACGGTAAAGAAATCCCTCAACTTGCTTGGGCAAAGGCATTTAAAAATGGTGATTGGCGAAGCGGTTACTATCGAGACCAAACCTTCATGATGGCCATTGGTAAACTTACCATCCAACAATTTTTTGCTGGTTTATATGCGCATACAGACTTAGAAGCAGATCCTATGAGTGCTGGACGCCAGATGGGTGGTCATTTTGCAACACATAGTTTAAACGAAGATGGTAGCTGGAAAAATCTGACCGCGCAAAAAAATAGCAGTGCAGACATCTCTCCTACGGCTGGTCAAATGCCTAGATTACTTGGGTTGGCGCAAGCCTCTAAAATTTTTCGAAATGTAAAAGGCATAGAAAACAAAACAAACTTCTCTATCAATGGAAATGAAGTGGCTTGGGGAACTATTGGTAATGCCAGTACAAGTGAAGGATTATTTTGGGAAACTATAAATGCTGCAGGGGTATTACAAGTACCAATGGTTATGAGCGTTTGGGACGATGAGTATGGAATTTCAGTACATGCCCGCCACCAGACTACCAAAGAGAATATTTCTGAAATCTTAAAAGGGTTTCAGCGCACCGAAGATGAAAATGGCTATGAAATTATTCGTGTAACTGGTTGGAACTATCCAGAATTGGTAGACGCTTACCAAAATGCCGCAAAAATTGCACGAGAAGAACACGTACCAGTGCTAATTCATGTGAAAGAGCTAACACAACCACAAGGGCACTCTACAAGTGGTTCTCACGAACGTTATAAAAGTAAAGAGCGTTTGGCATGGGAAGTTGAATTTGATTGCAACACCCAAATGCGCCAATGGATGATTGCTAATAACATGGCAACAGAGGAAGAACTTTCTGAAATTGAAAAAGACATTAAGAAGCAAGTACGGGATGGTAAAAAAGCCGCTTGGACTGCCTTCCTAGCGCCACAGAAAAAGGAACAACAAGAAGCACTCACCCTACTGTCTAATCTAGCTGAAAGTTCAAGCAACAAAACTTTCATCGAAAAAATAAAGAACGACCTAGCAGCAGAAAGCGAACCTTTACGTAGATCAATTGCCGCAGCAACCCGAAAGGCACTCCGGTATGTGGTAAGTGAGACTTCTTCGGAAAAGAGACAACTACAAGATTGGATTAACAACTATTTCGATACAATACAACCAAAATACTCGGCCCATCTTTATTCCGAAGCAGAAGAAAATGCTAAGACGATTTCCGAAGTAAAACCTATATATAACGACAGTTCGGAAGAAGTTGATGGAAGAGTTGTACTACGCGATAATTTTGATGCCATCTTTACAAAACACCCTGAAGCACTAATTTTTGGTGAAGATGCTGGAGCCATTGGTGATGTAAATCAAGGTTTAGAAGGTATGCAGGAAAAATATGGCGAACTGCGTGTTAGTGATGCTGGTATTAGAGAAGCTACTATTTTAGGACAAGGTATTGGTATGGCGATGCGAGGACTAAGACCTATTGCTGAAATTCAATACCTAGACTATATTTTATATTGTTTACAAATTATGAGTGACGACTTAGTGACGGTTCGCTACCGAACGAACGGAACTCAGAAAGCGCCCTTAATTGTTAGAACAAGAGGACACAGACTGGAAGGAATTTGGCATAGTGGTTCGCAAATGGGTGGTTTAATACATTTATTACGTGGCATGTACGTGCTTGTTCCTCGAGATATGACAAAAGCGGCTGGTTTCTACAACACTTTATTAGAGACCGATGAACCTGCGCTTGTGGTAGAATGTTTAAATGGCTACCGTTTAAAAGAAAAACTGCCAAGCAACTTAGGAGAATTTAGAACCCCTATTGGAGTTGTAGAAACTATTAAAGAAGGAGCAGATATAACTTTAGTTTCTTACGGAAGTACACTTCGTGTTGTGCAGGAAGCTGCGAAAGAGCTACAACAAGTTGGGATTGATGCAGAGATTATTGATGTACAATCGTTACTACCACTCGATCTAAATCACGATATGGTAAATAGCGTTAAAAAAACGAACAGATTACTAGTGATAGATGAAGATGTGCCAGGAGGAGCTTCGGCTTATATTTTAAATCATATCGTTGATACTCAAAATGGATATCAGTTTCTAGACAGTAAGCCTCAGACATTAGCCGCCAAGCCGCACCGCCCTGCTTATGGTACTGATGGGGATTATTTCTGTAAACCATCTTCAGAAGATATTTTTGAAAAGGTATACGATATGATGCACGAAACGAACCCAACTGACTTTCCGAAATTGCGATAAAAATTGACGATAATTAGGAATACCGAAAAAATTTAAATAATATTGAGGTATACAAAATGATAATCTGAGTTATGTTACAGTCTATTTTCAATAACAACAATACTAATAACGCCAAGACGTAACAGAAACTTGTACCCTATAAATAACCGCCAAGTTTCTAAGAAGCTTGGCGGTTTTTTTTGCCCTTGTGCGAAATAATAAAAACTTGAAACTAAAATCTAAAAATTATGTGTGGAATTGTATGTGCATTCGAATTAAAAAGACCCGTAGAGGAATTACGCCCTCAAGTATTAACCATGGCAAAATGTCTAAGACATCGCGGTCCGGATTGGAGTGGGATTTTCAGCAATAAAAAAGCTATTTTAGCGCATGAACGCTTGGCAATTGTAGACCCTACATCTGGGAAGCAACCTTTGTTCTCTGAAGATAAGAAGTTAGTCCTGGCAGCTAATGGTGAAATATATAACCACTTGACATTGCGTAAACAATTTGAAGGTTCATACAACTTTCAGACTAAAAGTGACTGTGAAGTAATATTAGCACTTTATAAAGAAAAGGGAGCCACATTTTTAGATGAACTCAATGGAATATTCGGATTTGCACTCTACAATGTTGAAACTAATGAATATTTAATAGCTCGAGATCATATGGGCATTATCCCGCTATATATGGGGTGGGATAAAGATGGTACCTTTTACGTAGCAAGCGAATTAAAAGCGCTTGAAGGATTTTGCACAAAAATTGAACTCTTTCCTCCTGGCCACTACCTACACAACAGCGATGGTGAGCTAAAGCAATGGTATAGTCGCGATTGGATGAAATACGAAGCCGTACAAGAAAACGTTACGAGCATAGATGACTTGAGAAATGCGTTAGACCAAGCAGTGCGTAGACAATTAATGAGTGATGTTCCTTACGGTGTATTGTTATCTGGTGGATTAGACTCTTCTATCACTTCTGCCCTAGCAAAGAAATATGCCGATAAGCGTGTAGAATCTAACGATACCGAAGGTGCCTGGTACCCGAGACTACATTCATTTGCTATTGGCCTTGAGGGCTCACCAGATTTGGCAGCAGCGCAAAAGGTAGCAGACCATTTGGGAACTGTACATCATGAAATTCATTTTACGATACAAGAAGGGCTAGATGCCATTAGAGATGTGATTTACCATGTAGAAACCTATGATATCACCACTATTAGAGCTTCTACCCCAATGTTTTTACTAGCGCGTGCCATAAAAGCAATGGGTATTAAGATGGTACTTTCGGGCGAAGGAGCCGACGAAATTTTTGGAGGTTATCTCTATTTTCACAAAGCACCTTCGGCAAAAGAATTCCATGAAGAGAACGTTAGAAAACTAGACAAATTACATATGTACGACTGTCTACGTGCAAACAAGTCGTTAGCCTCTTGGGGTATTGAAGGTCGCGTCCCTTTCTTAGATAAAGAATTTATGGATGTTGCGATGCGCTTAAACCCAAAAGATAAAATGATTATCGCTGGAAAATCTAAGTCAACAGACAAGCAAGCCATGGAAAAATGGGTCTTACGCGAAGCCTTTGGCGACATGCTACCTGCAGAAGTTGCTTGGAGGCAAAAAGAACAATTTAGTGATGGTGTAGGTTATAGCTGGATAGATACGCTAAAAGAAATGGTAGATGAGCAAGTAACTGATGAACAAATTGAAAACGCTCAATATAGATTCCCTATACAAACTCCTACCAGTAAAGAAGAGTTTCATTACAGAACGATTTTTGAAGAACATTTTCCAAGTGATGCTGCTGCTTTAACGGTACCAAGCGTGCCAAGCGTAGCATGTAGTAGCCAAGTGGCGTTAGATTGGGATGAGAGTTTTAAAAACATGAACGACCCGAGTGGGCGTGCGGTGGCAAATGTTCATGAAGAAGGCTATTAAGGTACTATGACTTATAATTAAAGGCAATCTGAATCGTAAATCACTAAATATTAATCTTTAATAGGCAACTATATAGTGATGTAGGATATTTCAGCAATTACGTCTTACAATAAAAATCGCAACCTACTAAATAGCTATTAACTAATTAAATATAATGTTATATACGTAAAAATAATTCTTGTATTTATAACGGCATATGGAGGTTGTTTTTACCACCGTATCTCTGGCTGGTAGCTATGAAAAGTTACAAAAGATTATTACGATTATTGATTCTCAAATAAATAAAGGTAGTGTATAAGCACATATTTTATGGCTATGATCGTTAGCGTGTTGAATAGTCGCGCAAAAAACCTAATTTAGTGCGACGGACAAACTGATTGGCACCTCTACCCCACTGTAACAGCCACACATGCTGCACGTTTCAAATACAAAACCGGTAGTGATAATTAAAACGAACCTAAATTGCTTGCAACATTCTATTTTCAAATCAGTCATTAAATAAAATAATTATGAAGCAGTTACGTATCGTAATATTACTTATATCACCTCTTTTATGTTTCAGTCAAAATAATTCTGAAATCAACGCAAAATTAAATGACTACATAGAACATTTAATAAAAAGACAAGGTATCCCTGGAGTATCTTTAGCAATAGTCAAAGATGGGGAAACAATTTATGAGAAGAACTTTGGATATGCCAATATTGAACATCAAGTTCCTATTTCTGATGAATCAATTTTCAGGGTTTACTCATTAACAAAACCTATAGTCTCTGTTGGAGTATTTCAGCTAATTGAAGAGAAAAAAATTGCCCTTGATGATGCGGTTTCTAAATACATAACTGACTTACCTCTTAGTTGGAATGGTATCAAAATAGCGCATCTACTATCACATTCTTCTGGACTTCCAGATATGTCGCCGATTTCAGAATTTAAAGATTTGACAGAAGAACAGGCAAAGAATAAAGTATTTCAGCAAGGCTTAAAGTTTGAATCTGGTGAAAAATATGATTATAATCAAACAGGTTTTTGGATACTTCAGAAGATAATTGAAAACGTAACTGATGAAAGTTTAGCCGATTTTATTCTTAAAAACCAATTTTATTCTGGCAAAAACACATTTTTTTCTTCTGATTCTAGAGATATAGTAAGAAATCGTGTGACTCCCTATTTTCCATTTGAAAAAGGAACGTTGATGATTGACCACTCATACCTACAAGGTAGTTATGCCCATTCAAAAAATGGATTGAATATTACCTTAGACGATTTCATTAGTTGGGATAAAAAGCTAAATGCAGATAAATTTTTGAATAAAGAATCGAAGAAATTAATGTGGCAAAGCTTTCCTTTTACAAAATCTAACAAAAGTTTCGCCTATGGATGGGATAAGATTATGGTAAACAATTACGAGTCTTATGGTTTTTCTGGCTCACTTTGTACAGCTTATAGAGTCTTTCCTGAAAATAATCTGAGTATTATATTTTTATCTAATGGACTTACTAAATGGTACAATATAGACAACATTATAAACCACATAGCAAGTTTGGTAGATGGAGATGTTTTAGACATTAATAATTTAGCATTTGAAACCGTTTTGAGAACAACGTATGAAAATGAAGATTTTAGTGCTAAGTATCAAACAATCAAAAACAATCCCATTTTTGAAAATAATAATTTTGAAGCCCATTTAAATGATGTCGGTTATTTTTGGCTTTTTGGGCTTTCAAATCCTAAAAAAGCAATCAATGTTTTTGAATTGAATACAAAAGAACATCCAAAATCTTGGAACGCTTTTGATAGTCTCGCAGAAGCCTATGAAAAGAACGGAAACGCTGATAAAGCAAAAATCAATTACTTAAAGGCAATTAACTTGAACCCTAATGAAGAATATAAATCGAAAACTAGCGTAAAAATTGATAATCTAAAAGGGTAAATAACTAGCACTAATAAAGTATACAAAACTGTTTTGCATATTTTAAAAAACCAACCGTTAATGAAAATTTATCTAGTCATTTTAGTATCACTAGTCACACTTTTAGGCAAGGCTCAAAACGATGCTGACTATCTAACAAAAGTTCAAATAGAACAAGATTTAGCGCTTCTTGATAAGATTTTTCAAGAGCAATCTTCATATCAAGGTTTAAACGGTTTTGATTACAGAGAAGATTTTGAAACTTACCTACAACAAATAGATGATCAAAAAATTAGTCAAACCGATTTTGGATTGTTCTTATCGAATATAATAGGGAAAATTGGCGATAGGCATTCTTATGTGAAAGGTTATGATTTACCAGAAACACTGTATTTTCCATTGTCATTTGCACCTTATAAAGAAAGAGTTTTGGTTCTCGATTATGATAGAGCCAACAGGGTATATGACCTTCATAATTCACAATACCCATTTTTAAAATCTATCAACAATATACCGATAGAAAATATTTTACAAAAAGCGCTTCCAAATGAGCAGTTAGCACCAAAAAAGTCATATCTACTAAATGCTGTACGAGACTTAAGAGATATTGAAACCGTATTTAGTATTCTTAAAATTGATTTACCAAACCCACTTCCGATAACGTTAGAAAATGAGAACGGAACTGAAAAGGAGATACAGGTAACTTTAGTTTTGGACGATAAAAAAGGATACTTATGGGACGAAAAATTTCATAAAAAAGACTTTTACTTCTACTATAAAGATGAAAAGCTAAATGATAGAGATCTTTTAGAACAATTCTTTACCATTAAAGACAATATTGGATATGTTCAAATCTACGCCATGTTAGAAAGAGAAGAAAGTCCCGTATTTTTTGAATTATTGAATGATTTTATGATAAAAGCAGTAGAAACTGATGCTTTAATTATAGATGTGCGAGATAATGGTGGTGGTAGTCGAGATTTAATTAATGAATTGGCGGGCTATTTTGTTGCCCCTAATGCCATCTATATTGTAAATGCAACCAAACAACGAGGGCTTCTGCCTTTAAATGAAGATTTAAAACAGCGTTTGCACAATCGGTACTTATTTTCAAGAGATGAATTAGATTATACAGAACAAAAAGCAGTTGATGATTTTATGAATACATTTGAACCTATGTATTTGTTGGACAAAGATAAATTTAGCGATTATCACTATTATGTTTTCAATGGTCAGAAACTATCAGAAGGAAAATATCACTATAACAAGCCAATTTATATTCTAACTAACGAAAGCAGTTTTAGTGCAGCATCAGTTCTTGTTTCAACGTTAAAGGGACTACCGAATATTAAAATTGTAGGAGTTAACACAGATGGTTCAAGTGGAAATAGCGAAAGATTTGAATTGCCAAACTCTGAACTTCGAGGAAAAATTAGTACCATGGTATCTTTTCAAAAAGATGGAAAAATATTAGATGGAATTGGCACTGCACCAGACATCGTTATTGAGCGAAATTTGGATCAGATTTTTATGAAAGAAGATTATCAATTGAATAGACTTTTGGAATTAATAAAAGAGGAGTAATAACTAGAAAAACAACCAAATCATAGACATACTAACAGCATAAGAAGTTGTATATGTGAGCCAAGAGCAAATGAACTTATGGAGTAAATCCTACGACAAACGGATACATAATTAATGAACCTAGAACAAACATTACTTTTTTTCTTTAGCGGCCTCGGTGTCTTCAATGGTGCTCTATTATGTATATATTTTTTATTCTTTGCGAAACCTAAGAAAGCATCAAATTATTTTCTAGGAGCATTATTAGCTTTTTTAAGTATTCGCATTGGTAAATCATTGTTTTTTTACTTTAATCCAGAATTATCTAAGATCTTTCTTCAAATTGGGCTATCGGCTTGTTTCCTTTTAGGACCTTTTTTGTTTTTGTATTGTAAAGCAATGCGGTCTGGAAATAGAAGAATTAGCAATATTGATTATGTCCACATTTCGATTCTGTTCTTAGTAATCCTACTCTTTGGCATAGCCTATCCTTACAGCGAAAATATTGAACTATGGTATAAAAACACCCGCATTATTTATTACCAATGGTTTTGCTACATAGTAGCTACTTCATTTTATTTGGTTAATCCATTCAAAAAAATGTTTTCGCGAAAGCAAAAACTAGATTATGATGAGATTTGGTCACTAAGTGTTTTTGTAGGCATATTCTTAATATGGTTAGCCTATTTTACTTCTGAATACACCTCTTACATCCTTGGTGCATTTGCTTTTTCTTTTGTGTTATATCTTTCTATCCTCCTTTTATATTTCCAACGGAAGAAAAAATTTACCATTTCAGAAAAGAAAGAAAAATATGCTTCTAGTAATATTGAAGAAGATGAAGCTGAAGCATTAGTTACAAAATTGACCAATGTGGTAACTGAAAATCAATTATACAAGAATCCTAATCTAACAATGCCAGCATTGGCTAAAAAACTACATATACGTCCGCAACTTCTGTCTCAACTTTTAAATGACAATCTAAATAAGAGCTTTTCAAACTTTATTAATGAGTACCGTATTGAAGAAGCAAAACGAATGTTATCTGAAGATGCTTCACTAAAAATTGAGGTCATTGCAGAACAGTGTGGCTTCAATTCAAACAGTGCCTTTTACAATGCTTTTAAGAAAGTAACTAACACAACACCCGCTAAATACCAAAATACTAAGAGGTGATTTAAATTCCTGATGTATACATCGGTAGTCTTAATATATATATTACTAAAGGTTTAATCACTCATACGTATTACTATTGTACTACATTAATTAATAATCTAAATAGTACACTATGAAAAATCTATTCAAATTATTTTTCATCATACTCTTTGTGCAATGTAATACTGCGCAAGAAGAAGTACAACTAACGGAATTGGAGAAAGAAATTCCTCTCCTGATGCAAAAACTACATACCGCAGGTATTTCGGTAGCTGTTTTTAATAAAGATGAAATGCTTTATAGCAAAGGATTTGGTTATAGAGATTATGAGAATAAGAAACCCGTAGATGGCAATACCATATTCGGCATAGGCTCGTGTACCAAATCATTTACAGCTGCTTTACTGGGTATCCTGGAAGCAGAACAAAAATTATCCCTAAACGACAAACCTTCAGATTATTTAGAAACACTAAAATTTTCGCATCAATCACAAAACGAACATATTAAACTGAGCGATTTACTTAAGCATACAACTGGACTTTCGGCAACTAGTAGTGAGAGCACTGCAATTATGTTTACAACCCCAAATCTAGATGACTACATACAGCGTATTGCGCATATTCCTGTAGTTGATTCTGCTGGCACATCATTTCATTATAATAATTTAATGTATCATTTGGTAAGTCGTATTAGTGAGAACGTTTCAAAGCGCAGCTGGGAAGAACAATTAAATAGTGAAATATTTGGTCCACTAGAGATGAAAAATTCATTTGTCACAGGTACTTTGGCAATGAAATCGGAAAATTTCAGTTTTGGGTATGCGGTTGACAGTATAACTCCAGCAAGAGTTTCAATTGAAATAATACCGGCAAGAAAGGAAGCTGGGGCTATTCACGGAAGCACAAACGATATGGCCAAATGGGTACAACTATGGATGAATAACGGTCTGCATAATGGAAAGCAGCTATTATCCAAATCCTATGTCCAACAAGCTCTTTCTGATGTTCAATATATGTCTAACACAGCTAGCGATAGCATACCACTTTCACAACAAAAATATTATGGCTATGGGTGGATAACTAGCAACTTGAATGGTCATCGAAAAGTTGAACATAGTGGTGGTGTTTCTGGGTTTACATCGAATATGGTATTTTACCCAGACGACAACTTAGGCATTGTAGCTTTATCTAATCAAACCACAAGTCCGCTCTCTAGTCATGTTACCAACCTTATATCATATTACTTACTTGAAGGTTTAGACAAACCAACATTACACCAACAGATTCCAAGTCAAATACAGACTATCGCGCCTATAAACAAACCAACCATTATAAATTCTGAGCTTCAACCGACTCAACCATTAGCAGCATATACAGGCACCTTTCATCACCCTGGTTTCGGTAACATTTCAATTGTATTAGAAGGAAAAACGTTATACGCAGATTTTCCTATGACTCGTTTTAGATTGGAACATCAAGTAAATGATGAATTTTTTGATTTTTTCACGGAAGAAACCCCCTTAGTGATGTGGAACTTTATGCGATTCTCATTTAAAGAATACGAAAGTGGAACATTTAACGAGATACATCTTAATCTAAATAACCCATCAATTGTTTTTAAAAAAATCAATTAATTTCTGCCGATTAAGCATTGTTGATTGATTGTTTTTTAATGTTAGTTCAGAGTTACCAAAAGTAGAGTGCGCATAAAACAGTTGTGAAATCCATGATCTATTTTTTTACTACTTTTTTGATAAAAGAAGAATCGAGGGATTTTATTTCAACAAAATAAACACCAGCAGCAAAGGTGGACATATCAATTTCTAATGAATTTATTGGTTCCATATTTTTTTCGGCGGAAAGTACCTTCCTAGAAGAATCGTAGATAGTATATCCAACAATTGCAGACCCTTTTAAGGTAACTAATGTTTCCGAAGGATTAGGAAAAAGTACAACTTCTGGTATGGCTGTTGAAGCTATGGTTGTTATACCTAGCGCTGTCCCATCTGTTTGAGAGCGTTGATACCATATATTAAGTCTATTAGAACGTACATCACCCCAAACCGTGTGGAGTATATCATTTTGTAGTTGAATACTCATAAAATCATTACCTGCCTCTGCGAGCACATCGTCATAAGCAACTGTCTCATCGGTTATTTGAAAATTTGGTTCAAAAGCCGTGGCTCCATTAGGTCTATAAGCCGCCCAAATTTCCGAAGCAGTTTCGTAGGTTTCATTAGTTCCATTACGTCTGTCTCTCCAGCAAATTACCAAATCCCCATCTGAGTCAAAATCTGCCCATAATAAGTCTTGCATACGATTATTAGCAATAGGATCATCGTTAATTCGCTGTTCAGCGCTCCAAGTAGATCCGCCATCATAAGATTCTCGCATAGCTATATCTAGGTCTTTATTTACATTAGATAAGTACACAAAAGCTATATGATTGCTGTTTACTGGGTTTGTTCTGCACAAATACCCAGTTTTTGGTAAAGAGCTCGACGAACCCGTAGTAGAAGATGCAAAAACCCGAGAGTATGAAAAAGTTGCACCGTTATTTGTAGAGGTAGCTAGCACGTACTGCGGAAGCACCGCTTGACTTGGCACATAAGATGGGTAAATTGCATGAAACGTTCCTGAGCTAGAGACGTGTGGTGTAGGCATGGGAATAGGAATAGCACTTCCGGCAAGCCAGCCAGTACCATCTAATTCTTGATAATGAAATGTAAGACCTCCATCTGTTGAAATTGAAATATAGGGATGATATGGTGCCGTAGCGCCTTGCCCAGTAACCGAGGTGACATAAATAGTTCCGTTAGCACTAGTTCCTGAGCGGTCTATGGCAATCCACGGTCTATCAATTAGAAATTTTTCTGGAGCAACATCAAGATTTAATATTTCCGAAGGACTGTTAAACGTAGTCCCGCCATCGGTAGAAGTGTACAAGTATAGTCCGCCTTCCACCGGATTACTATCTAAACCTGTAAAATCTATAGCTACAATATAAACCGTGCCATCATCACCAAAAGCGATTGAAGGGTCTGCGGCTGTATATCCAGACTCCACATGTGGTAATGTAGTCGTTTCGCTCCAATTAATACCTCCGTTTAGACTTACCCTATAATTAATCTGGATGCGATCTAGAATGTTTTCAAATCCCATCCAAGCAATAACAATATGGTTTGGGTTGTTGGGATTAACAGAAATATATGGTTCTCCATCGAAGATTGATCCTTCAGAAATGTTATTATTCTGGGCTGTCGCATACATACTTGTGAATATCAACAGAAGCATCAAGTAAATTGATTTCATAGGTAGGTTTTTTATTTGGACTTCAAACTTAACCAAAAGTTTAATAGACAACCTAATTAATAAGTGATAGTTAGCTGAAAAATACTTGATACACTTAGTTCAACGAATTGTATAGTATATGTTGTAAAAAGTGAAGTACCTTGGTACTGCTAATATTTCTATATTTATAATTCACAACGTAACATCTTAATTTCGAACCAAATGAAAATAAAACTTGAATTCTTGGTTTTGGCAATGCTGCTAATAGGTATGTATGCTGGAAATAGCCAGCCCTATCTTAAAGATTCTAAAGACTACATTCACCCATTTGGTGATACAGCCTCTAAGGTACTTTTAAACCATATAGATAGTATTGCAGATAAAAGTAGAATTATTGGATTAGGAGAAGTGAGCCATTATACAAAAGAGTGTTACGAGTTTAAACATCAAATTGTAAAGAAATTAATAGACAAAGGGTACAATGCCTTAATACTAGAAGTCGATTTTGGACAAGCACTCTTATGGAATGATTATGTAACTAATGGAATTGGTAATCTGGATACGTTGGTGGCGCAGTCTGGGTGGTTTACATACCGAACACAAGAATTCAAAAATCTCCTTAGTGAAATTAGAACCCACAATATAAAGGCAACAGTCCCTTTTCAAATCATTGGTATGGAAATGACTGCAATAAATCATAATCTCGCATGGTTGGCCAACTATTTCGAGAATGGTAAAGGTTATGAAGACATTAGTGCACAACTCAAGGAGAAAAGAACCACGGTAGCTTTTCAAACGCATACTTCGGAAGAGGTACGTTCTTATTGGGATCTTTATTACTCGCTTAGAAATATACTGACAGCAGACAAGACTACACTCGTTGAAAGTTCTGGTAATCAAAATTTTCAACTAGCAGAACAGCTTACAGAAATTGTACGGCAGTATGCTACTTATATAGCGCAAGATGAGTTTTTACTGAAAGTAGAATTTCGAGACCAATTTTCAACTAGAAATGTCTTTTGGAGTTTAAATTACTTAGGTGAGGGATCTAAAATAGCGATATGGGCTCACAATGGGCATATAGTTAAAGAGTCTGTTTTATTTCAATATGATATTCTTGGTTATTATTTAAGTAAATGGTTTGAAGACGCATACTATGCCATTGGTTTTACTTTTAATGAAGGTGAATTTGGCGCATTTTCATCAGACGGATTTAAGAAATGGAATTTACCACCGGTGACCCAAAATTCACTCACAAAAGAATTTAACGAGTATAATAGTCCGTATTTACTTTTCGATCTTAGGTCTAATCTGAAAGACATTCATGATACCAATCATCCCTTTTTTAGTGATATACCTATTAGAACAGATGTTTCAGAATCGTTTAATGAGCAAATCAATCCAATAATGAACATAAACTTATCGAATTCTTATGATTGTATGATTTACATTAACAAAACTCATTTTCCTACAACGATTAAGTGGAAACGAGATTAAAAGCTCCATGATGTTTTACAAAATGTAGTGGGTTGTGTATTATTGTAGTGGCTTTTAACGACCGTGAAAAAAATTTATGGAACAAATTAAAGTAATCTTTTTTGCCTTAGCATCCTTTTTTGGGATTGAGGATGGGCGTATTGCAGCAGATGCAACAACCGTTACTATAAATCCGCAGAAAAAGGAAATTGTTATTATTCAAGAAGATTTATTTAGCGTTATTCAAAATGAAAAAGATAAAGCCATTGCCTTGGTGCAATGGGATGCCCTGTTACATTATAAAGAACTAAACATGACATGGGCAAAAGAACTAGCCAGTTTAGAGTCTAAAACCTTAATTATATCTCCTAAAAAGGATATTATACAACCAAGACTAACATTTACCTATACTAACGAAAAGGATTTGCGCGGTCTTGGCATTTGGTACAATGCAGAGAAAGATGAATTTTCCATAAATCATGTTCCGCGATACAATCTTTCTACAGATAATGGACACTTATCCGGAAATTACTGGGTATTTCAGGGAAATAAAACTTTCAGCTTTACGCTACAGCCATTCTTAGAAATGCCAGAACAATATAAAAATTTTAAGCAACCTATATCTGAGCTCTTACTTTTAAGTGAGAAAAAATAGGACTTCCGTTGCAAACATTGCTCATGCAACGCATACAAATATCCCTCAACTAGTTTTTACTTATCTTTAATACGTAGGCATACGTATAATAGTTAATAACGAAATACATACTTTCGAATAAACTCTAGTGCTATGAGATTGGTTTTTGTTTTTATTGCTTATTTAGGTATTATTTCAATTGTATACTCACAAGAAACTGACCTTTCTAAGCAAGTGCACGCGCTTAAAATTGAAATCAACTCTTCTCAAGGTAGCAAACGTTTACAATGGCTAGACAGTTTGTCTACTATACTCGAATTTAATGCAGCCTTACAATATGATTCTATTGTGTCTAGTACAGTAAATCGTGCTATTGCTCTAGAATCATATGATATAGCCGCCAAACATATAGCAAATCTTATTTACTTCTATGAGTATTACGAGCAAGACTATGAAAAAGCATACGATTATTTTGAGTCTTACATACCGTATTTTTCGAAAATGAAGTCAGATAAAGCAGCAGAAATTTATTTGAATATTGGGAATGCGGCAAAGTATGCTCAAAAGAACGAAGCGGCCTACGGCAGCCACTTCTTATCGAAGTTTGGCGCACGTTTTTCTAAGAATGCATCTCTTCCTTCCTTTGCTTCATCGGTCATATATGCAAGTCGGGTAGCTTCGCCTGCAAACACCTGTTGCCCTACCATACCATCGTCTGTAAGGTTCATGGCAAATTTGAGCATCTTAATACTTGTTGGGCTCTTTGCAAGAATTTCCTGTGCCCATTCAAAGGCAGTTTGTTCAAGCTCATCGTGTGGTACTACAGCATTTACCATTCCCATTTCGAATGCTTCCTGAGCCGAATAGTTTCTCCCTAAAAAGAAAATTTCTCGGGCTTTCTTCTGCCCTACCATTTTTGCTAGATATGCACTTCCGTAGCCGCCATCAAAACTCGTTACGTCGGCATCGGTTTGTTTAAAAATAGCGTGTTCTTTACTGGCAAGCGTCATATCACAAACCACGTGTAAACTGTGCCCTCCTCCTACAGCCCAGCCAGGAACAACACAAATAACTGCTTTTGGCATAAATCGAATCATGCGCTGTGCGTCAAGAATATTCAATCTATGATAGCCATCATCTCCAACATATCCTTGATGTCCTCTTGCTTTTTGATCTCCACCACTACAAAAGCTCCACACACCATCTTTGCCAGACGGGCCTTCGGCACTAAGTAATACCACGCCAATACTAGTATCTTCCTGTGCGTCGTGCAAGGCATCTAATATTTCCGAAGTTGTTTTAGGTCTAAACGCATTACGTACATCTGGGCGATTAAAAGCAATTCTCGCTACGTTATGCGACTTTTTGTACGTAATATCTGTATATTCTTTGGCAGTTTTCCAGTTGGGTTGAAGCATAATTCTTATTTTAGCCCAAAGATACTTCGAAAAAATTCCAAAATGAAAAATTCTAAAATCCAATACGGTCTAAAGCATACTATTTTTACGTTACTCTGCGTATCATTGTTCTCTATTATTACTGCCGAAGCCCAGGAACCTTACGCTTTTACAACTCAAATAGATTTAGAAGCTACTCCTGTAATTAGTCAAGGAAGAACTGGTACATGCTGGAGTTTTAGTAGTACATCGTTTCTAGAATCTGAAATTATTAGACTTACAGGTAAAAAGGTTGATCTTTCAGAAATGTATACCGTACGCAATACCTATCCGAAAAAGCTTGAAAACTTTGTGATGCGCCAAGGAAAATCGCAATTTAGCGAAGGCGGTCTTGCACATGATGTGTTAAATTCTGTGCGTGATTATGGATTGGTGCCAAATGATGCATATAGTGGTTTGTTTCAATCTGAAACATCACACAACCATGCCGAGTTAGTTGCTGTTTTAAAAGCAATGGGGGAAACATATATAGTTAACCCCGCACGAAAGCTCAGTAAAAAGTGGAAGCCCGCTACCGAAGCAGTGCTAGATATTTATTTAGGTGAAAATCTAACCAAGTTTACATACGAAGGAACTCAATACACGCCAGAAAGTTTCCGTGATGCCATGAAAATTGTACCTGCAAATTACATAACTGTTACGTCTTTTCAGCATGCACCTTTCTATTCAGAATTTATATTGAATATTCCTGACAATTGGAGTTATGGAAGTTTTTACAATGTTCCGTTAGATGAAATGATGGCGACTTTAGATAACGCGTTGGCAAAAGGATTTACAGTAGAATTAGATTGCGACGTAAGCGAACGCACATTTTCGAGTAAAGATGGGGTAGCAGTAATCCCTATGAACCCCGAAAACAACATAAAAGCATTGCAAGGGGTGTATCCCGAGCGAAAAATTACACAAGAATACCGTCAAGAAGAATTTGAGAACTTTACGACAACAGATGACCATCTAATGCATATTACAGGAACTTTAGTTGACCAAAATGGTACCAAATATTATAAGGTGAAAAATAGCTGGGGTACCGACGAGAGCAGAAATGCTAATGGTGGTTATGTATATTTTAGTGAAGCCTATATGCGTTTAAAAACAATTAGCATTACCATACATAAAGATGCTGTACCAACGGCTACTGCTAAAAAATTAAATTTATAATTGGTTCGATTTTTGTAACCCTAATGGCATGAAACACTTTGTTGCCTTTTTATTATTTTTCCCGCTCATTGCATTGGGTCAAAACGATTTTGAAAGTCGGTATTTCACCTTGGCTGCTTCGGTAGAAACAGAGCTGCCAACGCCACAATTGTCTGCGTTTCAAAAGAAAGTGGCAAATTCTATTTATAAAAAATCTAGATTTTCAGATTTTACCAATCAGCAAGTGACTCGCCAGAATTTTTGGCAACCTGTAGACATGGCTGCAACAGCAAATGAACGTCAAAGATACTCTAATGTTTCCACAGAGCGATTGCAAGCTGGCTTTGGGCGTACGCAAGTGTACGGATATACTACCGATGGAAAAACTAGAGCACGTAATTCAGTGTATTTAGACCAACAGTATTATTCTCCAATTTATAATCCGTATGGCTCGTATTATCGCAATAGAAGTTACAGTCCGTATGGTTTTAGACCTGCTAGACGCAGTGCTATTTTCACCATTGGAGGTGATAATTAGATTAGTGCCTTTTAACCTCTCACCAAATCATACTGCTAGCGCTTACTTATACCTCCAGCTGCTTACGTCTGCCCCTGCTGGTGCGCTTTCTTCTATACGCTTCAATATCTTAGGTACGTACATGGAGTTATATCGAAGTCTGGTAACATGATTTGGTTCTGTTGGGTCACCATTCCAGCAGTGTTCTGCTCTATCTCCATAAGCCACCTCACCGTCGTAATATGGATTTGTGGTACTTTCCAAAAAGTCTTCCATCAGGTAGACCGCATTGTTTAAGTAGTAATTGTCCATATCACCACAATAAATATGAATTTTTCCTTTTAGGTCATCCCCTAATTTATCCCAATCTCTTTCAAGAATATATCTAAGGTCATAATTTTCTTTCCAATACATGGCAACCTCCTTGTTGATATCGCCAGTATATTTATCCCAAATACGTTGTGGATATCCGTCTTCACCTAAAGGAGAATAAGTTGCTTCCCATATATCCCATTGCTGACCCGAGCGTGATTTATCACCTAATACAAGCTCTAAATGATTTGCGCGACGTAACGTAGTAGAAATTTGACCTAAATAGTCTCTTCTACCTGGGACTTCCAAGGTGTTGAATTGAGAGTCATAATAATAGGCATTCTCATCTTCATAAATATTGGTTAAGGTATAAGCTCGAAAGTCTATTGGGTCTGGGCACGCGGCAAAACAACCATTGTACTCATTTGGGTACTTAACTTGTACAGCAAGTGCTTCCCAACCACCAGTAGAACCTCCATATAAAAATCGAGACCAACCTTCCCCAATGCCTCTAAACTGCTTTTCAATATATGGTATAAGCTCATATGTAATAGCATCGCCATACGGTCCTTGCGCAGCGCTATTAACCGCATAGCTGTCGTCATAATAAGGTGTAGGATGTTGAATTTCAATAATTAACATTCGCGGGAAATCTGGAGAATTCCAGCGCTTATAAAAATCATAAGCTTCTTGTTGCACCATTTTATTGTAACCATTTACTTTAAAACGTTCTGAATAGTCTTCTTCTAGGTTTGGGTCTGGAGGTGTGGTGCGCCAATCGCCAAAATCGCTTGGGAAATGACCATGAAAAACCATAAGTGGATATTTGGCTTCGGGATGTTTGTCAAAATCTTTAGGAAGTAAAACATGAGCCCCGAGATACATGTCTCGCCCATAGAATTTTGAAAGTTTTTCAGACTTCATTTTAATATGTTTTACCCACTCTGTATCTTTTGGTTCTTCAATTGGGGGAATTACTTTGTCTATAGTTACCGTTGTTGTAGTGCCCACTACCTTACTAATATCTATTGAAACAGGCTCATTGTAAATATTTCCTGGCGATTTGTTCCATTGTTGGCCTTCGCCATTATCCATTGGTAATTTTACCGTATGACCTGTGGAAAGATTAAAGGTTTCATAAACGTGTAATAAAGCCTGCATTTGGTAGGTTCCGGCGGGTACATCGCTTAAATTCTCAATAGGAAAACCAAAATCATTTTCGGTAAATGTAACTTTGTCTCCCGGTTTCAAATTTTCTACATTTTTTCCGAAAATTAATTGGGTTTTCAGTCCGTCATTTATCTGAAACCTAGGTTCTGCTTCTGTGTTAGTGGAAAGCATGAGTAGAAGTCTGCCATCTAAACTTTCCGCAGTAAGGCTATCAGATAGTTGCACTACTATTTCCAACTTGGGTTTTGTACTTACGGTAATACATGAAAGAAATGTAGAGATTATAGCAATACAGAGAAGAAATTTTTTCATAATAGAAGAGGTTGGTAGTATCTAAAAGTACGAAAAATTACCCTATTTTTAGACTCCAGAAAAAGTATTGATGAGCAAAGAAAACGGTAGGCCTTTACATAGCAATCAACAAAATTTACAAGTGCTTCAGGAAGACAATCATATAATAGTTGTAAACAAACGAGCTGGAGATATTGTGCAAGGTGATAAAACTGGAGATATGCCTCTTTCCGAAGTAGTTAAAAACTATATTGGAGAAAAATACAATAAGCCTGGCGCTGTTTATTTAGGTGTAGTACATAGGTTAGATCGTCCTACAAGTGGCATTGTTCTTTTTGCTCGTACCTCTAAAGCCCTTAGCCGACTAAATGCTCAATTTGCTGCTCGGGAAACTTCAAAAACATATTGGGCAGTAGTAAAAAACGCGCCTCCCAAAGACGCAGATCGGTTAGTTCATTATCTAAAACGCAATCCGAAACAGAATAAATCGTATGCACATGCCAAGGAAGTTCCTGACAGTAAAAAAGCTGCGTTAACGTATAGAATACTAAAAAAGTTAGATAATTACTATTTATTAGAAATTGATTTAGAGACTGGGCGACATCATCAAATTCGCTCTCAATTAGCCGCTATAGGTTGTCCGATTAAAGGTGATTTAAAATACGGTTTTGACAGAAGTAATAAAGATGGAAGTATTCACTTGCACGCTAGAACTCTAGCTTTTATGCATCCTGTAAAAAAAGAGAAAATAACGGTTACGGCTGCACCACCCAAAGATGCAATCTGGGCTGCCTGTGTTTAAACCTCTACCAAGCCGTTTTTTATTGCGAATAACACCAGTCCTACTCTATTTTTAATGTTATAGCGTTTAAAAACATCTTGACGGTAGCCATCTATCGTTTTAGGACTTAGGTTCATGATGTCTGCAATTTCTTTATATGTTTTATCGGTAGCCGCAAGTTTAATAAACCTTAATTCTGTGTTTTTAAGTCCGAGCCCCTCTACTTCGTGCTTTTTATTAAATGCATGAACTAGCGTATTTGCCACTAAGTCTGAATGATAGAAACCATTGTTAATAATTTCGGAAATGGCAACTTTTAATGTTTCTGGAGGCGTGTCTTTTAGAAGATACCCTTTCGCTCCGTTATGTATCATTTTTATAATGGCAGCTTCATCGTCTTCCATAGATAGCGCGAGCACGTTAATTTTTGGATGCTGCTCTTTTAGCCAATTTGCTGTTTCGTAGCCATCCATAACTGGCATATTGATGTCGAGTAATACTAAATCTGGCATTTCGGCGCAAGCCAATAAGTTTTGCTGAAACTCTTTACCGTTCTTAGAAACATGAAGCACCGAAAAATTTCCAAAGGAAATAATGAGCTGCTCGAGCGATGTTGCCAGCAAGGTGTGATCATCTACAATCGCAATTTTACAGGTTCTTTCTTCCATGTGCTTAAAAGGTATAAGAAAGTTTAAGGGTTGTGCCCTGCCCTATTTCAGAATTTAACTCGAATGTGGCACCAATCATTTCAGCTCTACTGCGCATTGTTTCTGTTCCAGAGTTAGTAGATTTTGTTTTAGTACTAAAACCTACTCCATTGTCTTGCATTACTATGGTTAATGTCGTTTCAGAAAACGTAACAAAAACTTGCAGAGAAGTTGCTTTTGCGTGTTTAATTACATTCGACAAAAACTCTTGGACTATTCTAAAAATAATGATTTCGTCTGAACTATTTAATCTTTTCTCCTCGCCTTCTACCAGGATGCTCGCCTCCAGGAACTTAAGCCTGTTAAATCGTTCGACCTCGGTTTGTATAGATGTTACCAACCCATTTTTTAAGATCACGTCATTGTTAAGTGTTTTGGAAAGTGAACGAACTTCTTGAAGCGCGTGAGACACCACCTCTTTAGTTTCTTTTATCTGTGATGTTTGCTCTCCGCTACTTTTTTGCTCCAGCATATTTAAATGAATATTTACAACAGATAAGAGTTGTCCTACATTATCGTGTAGTTCCCACCCAATATTTTTGAGCGTGTTTTCTTTTATTTCAATCTCAGTTTTAGCGAGTTCCTTTTCAAATTTTTGCTGTTCTTGCATTTTCTGAAGCACGAGGAGGTTTTTCCTTTTCAGAAAAAACATCACAAAAACTGCTATAAATGCGCATAGAAAGAGCATAATAGCGATTAAATAGCCTAATAAGACAAGTGCCTCTTTTTCGAGCATAATATAAAAGCTATAGTATAGGTTAGGTAAAGCAAGATATTTAAAAAGAACAATGTATACACTCTAAACGAAACAAATAATTCGTTTCCTGTAGAGGTTTTGAAGTAGTTAGATAAGAAGTCTAACGGCGATGTACACAAGGTATGTATTAGTAAAACTACAGAAATATAGAACGCCAAATTATAGGAAAGGTTTAGCAACTTTTCTGAAGCAAGCAAATCGAGGTAATACAACAAAATCGCCAACAGTATTAAAAGGCTACCAAAAATTGTAGATACTTTAGAAAATGCATCGAAGAAATTACTCATTGTAAAATCTACCAACACAGCCATCACCATAAGTATTGTAAGTACGTTTAAAACCTTCTTTGCTTGAATTTTATTTAGTTTACTTGAAAAAAAGTATACGTATACAATATTACCAGCAAGTAACTGACAATTACCTAGCCAATAATTATTCCTAAATACGGTATGCTCTATAAATCCGAAAATTTCATAGTTTGAAAAATAGGCGATGCCGGCGTAGCTACTAAGAATTTCATTAAAAACAGTGTACCACAAGAAAGCGACAAGAAGTTTCTCTGCTCTATCTCCTCGCCTCTTTCTTAAATAATATACTCCCGCACTTGCTGCAACTATTTCAAGGAGCAAGACAGGAATCATATTTAGTATAAAATCACTTAATTCCACTAGTATTCGTTAGGTGGCCAACCTGTATTGCTCCTATTCAAAGGATCAATATCATAATTATTCGATGCATTTTCATCACTTCCGTTGGTGGGTGCTAGAAACACAGTGGCCTTTGTAGACTTACTATTATTGTAAGCCGCAAAATAAATTCGAATTCCTGGATTTAACACTCCTAGTTTTGCAGATTCTGCCCTCACATAGGCTAAAAACTCTTCCATTTCGGCTAAACTGAAGGTGAAATCTGATGCATCTTGCGCGCCGCGACTGCTCGTAATTGTAGCTCCACGTGACGTTATCCAGTTGTTCTGAAGCTCTTTAGCTTCTTCAATCGAAATACATTTGGTTGGTTTAGACATAGTTTACTTTTTAGAAATTCATAAAGTTTCAAATTATAAAAAATGAGCACGTTGTGAAAATAAAAACAAAAAAACAGGGAAAACCCCTTTTTCAAATAGGAAAAAGCCTATTGTGTAACTTGCTTAATGTCTATATCTTAGCTAGATAAAGCTAACCACATATGTCTCCAAAAAAAAATACCAAACCTTTCTTTGAAAAGGTGGTAGGTTTGGTAAATCGACTTATCAGATCATCAAAGAACTTTTTTAGATCTTCTTTTCTGAGTCTTCTTGTCATTACCATCATTTTATTACTGCTTACGCAAATGGCACAGGCATTTACCATGATGGTAGATTTGGTAGAAAATGATTGGGTGGCACTTTTGTTTTCGTTCTTTTTTATTAATGCGCTGGCCCTTGTGCTCTCTCATTATCCAATTTATAATTACTACGCTGCAGATCTTAACGATAGTGGGGATTATACCAAGTGGGCACCCAAAAAGCCCATCCCTCGCATTTTTGGTCCGTTGCATCACTTTACCGTCTATGTGTTTACGAAAAATCCAGCATCTAGCTATGTACCTGATAACCTTGCACACTATTTCAGATACTTTATTGGTATTTTAATTCATATGGTTTGGATTCATTTCATCTTGCGAAGTTTTATGCCTAACCTCATCTTCGAAGAAAATTTTTCGCCACTTACATGGAACTTAATTGTGTACCCACTGCTCTTTGTACCTTTTATTATGTACATCTTCTTAAAAGAGAAAGTGACAAAATACGAGCGTATTACAACGCTGGCAATCAAAGAAAATATGATTGTTCGCCAAGAGAAATTTCAAAATAAAACCAATGCACTTCTAAAACGTCTTGGAGCATATTATACCATTACCGCATTACTGTGTGTTATTTTACTTATTACAACATTGGTCATAAAACAGTTTAGCTTAGGCAAACTTTTGCTTATGCTACTTACGAGCTACGCTTTTATGTTCAACTATGTGTTTTTTAGATTGCTTCGTTCTAAATTACCCCGTATTTGTAATGCCTTTGAGGCTTCTCATAGCCGTTCTATTTTTAAACCAATACTCAAATGGTTGTTGCCCCTAGCGGTTTCAGAAAAATACTTACTTATTTACTTTTTTAATTTTGTTGTGGCAACTGTGATTATTATTTGGTCTATGGTTGCTAGTAGCAATGGAGGTTCGCTTCTAAACGGTATTCCTATAATTCTAGCGTTTTTCTATTTTTATTACTACATCATAGCAAGTGTAAATAAGTTTTTCTTCGTCACGAAAAAACTATACTTATTTGGAACCATAACCTATAAAGTAATCTTTGGGCTTTTTATTCTCGTTATTTCGTTTGCTGCAATTGGTTTCTTTCTAGATAAGGAGGTAACGACACACCAACTAGATACCGTTGCAAAATCTCAAAATCTCATAGATGAAACTACTTTTATTGAAAAATTAAAAACCAAAACAGATAGTACCCTATTTTTTATTGCATCTCACGGAGGTGGATTAAAAGCCAATGTCTGGACACTGAATGTGGTTAACGAGTTGCAAAAAAAGACCAATGGTAAGTTACTAGACCAAACAATAGGCTTATCTGGTGCTTCTGGCGGTTCTTTGGGCTTGGCGCTCTACACCGGACTTTACAGAGAAGAGGGAAAAGATTTTGATAAAATTAAGGAGCGAATAAACGTTCTAGCACAACAAAACTACACCTCTTTAGACCTATCGCTTACCTTAGGCATTGATACTTATAGAAAATTGTGGCCGCTGTACAAAAACATCGGACTCAAAGATCGCCCCTACCATGCCATGAAAAAATACCAAGATGCTATAGAGCGTAAGCCCCATGAAAAGCTCTCTAATCAATCGTATAGGGCTTACTGGGCCGATGCCTACACTAAGAACGGGTATTTTCCCTCACTTATTATGAATACAGCGGGCACAAGTGGTGGTCGCGGTATTTTCTGGTCTGTAGCAAGCGAAAACTTCCAGAAGGTGTTTCCAAATTCGGTGAATCTTGCAGATATTTCAGAAAACACAACAATTCCATTTTACCAAGCAGTATCTACCACAAACCGTTTTCCATTTTTAAGCCCCGCTGCTAAAATCAAAGGGTTTGGACATTTTATAGATGCTGGCGCCATTGATAATAGCGGACTCCTTGGTTGTTTGGATTTGTATAATTACCTGCGGTTAGATGATAAAGTACTAGACCAAAAGAAGATAGTTTTTATAGAAATCATTAATAGTAAAAGTATTTACATTAAGCATCTCATTGAAGAGTTTAGAACTAATATTGACAGCACCCATATTACCATAGATGAAAAAGAAACCGACAATATTGTAGCCGATTTACAAACAGGTTTAAACCTTGATAAAATTCCGAATTATCTAAGTGACTTCTTCGAAAATTTAGATGATAACAGCAGAAATGTTGGCTATGTTCGCCTCATGATGCCGCATAAAATAACCATGAAAGATGCGCAAGGTGTGCTAGGTGGCACCATAGAAAACGAGCATTTGCGGGTAAAACTTGATAGCTTCTTTGGTGTAAAAAATAATCAGATAATCGATCTTACCGATAAAGAACGTGAAAACTTATTTTCTCCTTGGAATAGCTATGAACCAACATTATCACGCCACTTAAGTAAAAGTAGTTTACGCTATGTAGATTCTATTTTGAATCACCCTTACTTGCAAAAACGATTCGACGAAATTAATGGGTACATCACTACAAAAAACGATACCTTATGATAGCTAGATGGAATCGCTTAATTTAAACCGAACACGCTGTCCTCCCCGCATTTGTGCCAAGTTATTAATCGCAGCCTCTGTTAGCTGAAAAATGCGAGCGTATCCTCCCGTAACTTGTGCGTCTCTCATAAGCACAATGATTTTTCCAGATGGGGTTAGTTGCACGGTGCCTGGTTGTACTGGTGCTGTAATTATTTCTAAAGCCGAAAGTTGATGTTGGCCATCCAAAAGGTACGCCATTCGGTTGCTTTGCGGTGAGATTTCAAAATGAGATGTTAGTAACACTTTTTGTTGCGCTACTGATAACTGATTAATTTCTGAGCCTTTGTAGACTTCAATTTCTTCGGAAAAAGGCGTTGTTTTTACTTCGGAAATATTCTTAGAGGCGCGATTTTGCTTTATAGTGCCAATTGGTAATTTATCTCCTTTTTTTACAACTTCTGAAGGTGTAATAGAACTATAAAAGCTTCGGCTACCTAAAATTTCAGGAGTATGTATACCGCCTTCTACTGCCAGATAGCAACGCATACCACGTACTACAGTTCCAATGGTTAAGACGTCGTTTTGTTTTGCCGAAACTACCTGATGGGTTAATATTTCCGAAGCATTGAGCAGCATTTTAAAAGACCCTCCAGTAACTACAAAGGTTGTAGCGCTCATAAACCGAAGTGTAGGGCCTAGCATGGTGCACTCCAAAACTGCACTACTAGCTAGGTTCCCTACTAATTTATTTGCTAACAGCGCCGCTTCAGAATCCATAGCGCCACTTAAAGGAACGCCTTGTTTTCTGTAACCAATGCGACCTAAATCCTGAACGCTGGTGTATAACCCTGGTTTAAGTACTTCAATCATACACACGTTTTTGAAGTGAATACGAACCCGCAGCAATTTCTGCTTGTATTTGCTGAAACCTATCTAATTTAATTGGAGAAAATTTTACCAAGTCTCCAGCTTGCACAAGAGAGGGTAATTTATGCGACACGTCAAAAAACTGTAGCGGAGATTTCCCAATGATATTCCATCCTCCAGGTGAATTTTGCGGGTATATTCCTGTCTGTTCTCCCCCAATGCCAACACTTCCGGCATCTATACGTGGTCTAGGCGTTTTTTTTCGAGGTGTATGCAGATGCGTTGGAAGCCCCGTTAAATATGGAAACCCAGGTAGAAAACCCAAAAACGAAACGCGATATAAGGCCGCGCTATGACGTTCAATTACGGTTGTAACCGAACATGAATGATAATTAGCCACAGCCTGTATATCGGTTCCATAGGCCTTATCATAACACACAGGCACAGTAATTAGATATCGTGTGGTGTTACTGTTGGTGAGAGCACTTTTTAGTAAAACAGCTTTCAATCTAGCTTGAAAAGCTACAGCATGTACAGTTGGTTTTAAATAGATAGCTAGCTCTTTATAGCTAGGCACCACCTCTATAATGTCTTCAACAAAGTGAGATTGTATAACCATTGTAGTTTGTAGAATCGTTCGCTCAGTTTCTTCAGAAATAGCACCGTCCCATTGTAAGAAAAGGCTGTGGGGTGTTGAAATGAATATGGTTGGTGCTTTCATCGCTGCAACCTTAGTTGGTGAATTGTAAATTGTGCATGAAGGTACTTTAAAATTTCAACCGCATGGGGGTGATCGCCATGAATACAAAATGTATCTGCCAGAAGTGATGTATTGATTCCTGAAACTGTGGTTACTTCTTGTAAAAAAACCAGTTGCTTTAGCTGTGTCCACGCACTGTTTTTATCATGAATAATCGCGTTACCCTGCTTTCGAGACACAAGCGATAAATCGTCGTTGTAACGTCTATCAATAAATGCTTCAAAAGCCAAAGGCATCAGGTTCTCTGCTTTTTTATGCAACACAGAATTGTAGGGAACATACAGTGTTGGTCTTACCTTAGTGGCAACAATAGCATCGACAATTGCATCTGCCGTTGGCGCATCTTTTGCGGCGTAATTGTATAAAGCACCGTGTAGTTTTATATGATGTATGGTTGCTTCTTCCGATTGGCATACCGCGTAAAATTGCGTTAACTGCTCAAAAATGCTATTTGTAAGCTCGCTTTTAGTCATTGTTACTAAGACTCGGCCAAAATTATCGGTATCAGGGAATGAGGGATGTGCTCCTACATGCACATGATACTTTTTAGCAAGCCTAATAGTTTGCACCATAGAATTTAAATCGCCAACATGCCCTCCACAAGCTATATTACAAGAAGATATATACGGCATAATATCGGCATCATTACCAATGCCTTCTCCCACGTCTGCGTTAATATCTATATATTTTAAATTTTGGACCATTGCATTCTTAGTGTAACAAAAATATAAAAGTAACTACCTATTTATTAAAGTTAAAAGTATGAAATCGATAGTTATTTTATTTACCGCACTTATGATAGTTTGTATATCTGGAATGATTTATTTTAGTGGCGATGATCCTATATTTTCATTGTTTAGCACAGCCAGTATTATGGTTACTTTAGGTGGTACTTATCTAATTGAAAGAAAAAAGGAAAAAGACGCCTAGTCTATCCGAATACCTTCCATAAGCTCCTTGCTCCTAGTATCACGGTTGCTAAAATGATAATAGTGCCAAGTATATTTTGGAACCTACTATTTCGATAACTACCAAGAACCGTTTGCTTATTTACAACCCAAACTAAGAACCCTGCAATTATTGGTAACAATAAGCCATTGGCTACCTGAGCAACTTGAATGATGGTAATTGATTTAAATCCAATAGAAGAAAACACCACGCCCAAACCTAAGATAAGTATCCAAACACTGCGGAATTGTGCCGATTTCAAACCGCCCTGCCATCCAAAACAATCACGAGCTACATATGCAGCGGCAAGAGGTGCTGTAATAGCAGAAGTAATTCCAGCAGCGAAAAGTCCGATGCTTAAGATGTATTTTGCAAAACTTCCGTAGAGGGGAACAAGGCCTTTGGCTAAATCTGCGGCATTATTCACTTCTGTTTGTTGAATAGCAGCTGCACAAATAATAATAGACATAGATACCAAACCTCCTAAAATAATTGAAACATATAAGTCTTTCCGCGCCGCCCCGAGCTGGTTTGCTCCCTTCCACTTCTCTTTTACTAATGAGGCATGTAAAAACAAATTATAAGGCACTACAGTGGTACCTACCAAAGCAATAATCGTTAAGACGCTTTCCGAAGGCACCTTAGGTGAAACCATACCTTTTACTACAGAAAGCCAATTAGGATTTGTCATAACTGCCGCAATGATAAAACTAATGCTCATAAGCAGTACCAAGGCAACCAACGCCCGTTCAATTACTTTATAGTTTCCTATAAATAGCAGTACAAACGCGATAATACCAATAATGATGCTAACATAATTCAAATTAAAACTTCCCACAGAAACTGTTGTCGATTCTAAAATGGTTTGCAGACCTAGTACGCCTCCGCTAATATTTCCTGCTTCATACGCGGCATTTCCAACTAAAATTGCAGCTATAATAAGTGCAACAGCTAAGGACCTAATTATTGGGTTTTTGATTTGTGCTTTTACGGTAGCAGCTAATCCATTGCCTCCTACTAGTCCAAGTCGTGCTGCCATTTCTTGAAGGACAATTGTAGCCACGATAGATAAAACCATTGCCCACAAGAGCTCAAAACCAAACTGAACACCCGCTAGTGTGCAAACAGTGACGGTTCCTGGACCTATAAACGCTGCGGCGATTAGCGTTCCCGGGCCTATATTTTTAAGTGGATTTTTAAACAAATTTTTAATTTTCTAATTGCGTTAAAGTATAAATTGCAAAGCTTCCTAGCCAATGCCCACCTTCATAACTATCTCCTACTAAGTTAGGATACGAGTAAGCTACGTGTTCATTAGCCACATTTTTAAGGTGGCCAAATGCTGGGTACTGATTTGCTAAGCCGTACAAAACCCATGCTCTACTAAAATTAAGTCCGTCTAAGTGTACCAACTTTCCGTCTGTACGATCGTTTACTTTTCCTGGAGCTAAGGCAAACGTAGGCGCTAGCATAGAAGGGAGAAACGATTCAATCCATGCAGTAAACTCTTGTTCTGGAAGTATGCGACGCATGATATCTATTTCTTCTAAGCAAGGCGATAAAAAGTCGTACCCACTAGGCTCCCATTGTAGCGGGCATTCGATATCTTGCGCATAAAAATCATTTGCACGTTGTTCTATTGCACTTAAAAGTTCTGTGTGTTCTGTTGTTTTAGCATAATCGTAGGCAAATGTGAGACCAAATGCTGTGTTTGTATGCTCCCCTACTCGAATTGGGTATACTAATTTGGGTAAAAATTCGATATAGCGGTTTGCTATGAGTTGTGTGAGTGGTTCTAGGTTTGTTTCTAGTTGTTTTGCAATAGGATGGTCCCACGTATGCAATGCTTCGGAAAGTTTAAGTAGCCAAGCCCACCCGTATGTTCGTTCATACGAAGTGTTTAATTTTTGCTGAAAATAGACTACTTCCAGTTCAATCTTTTCTTTGGTAATGTTTTGCTCTAAAATTTGAAGCACTTCATCTGCTTTATCAATTTCTGGAAATTCTTTAACTAATGTAACCATAGACCAATAGCCATGCACAGCGCTATGCCAGTCGAAACAACCATAAAATGTAGGATGTAATAAACGTGGAGGTTGAAGATCTGTATCGGCACCAATTGTTTGTCCGAGTTTATTTGGGTATTCTGTGGTGACGCAGTGAAGTGGAAGCTCAATAAGTTTATTAGCTTCGGCTAGTGTAAAAACAGGAGTTTGAAATTGTTTTACTTCTGAAATTTCCTGTGATGTTGTGTTTTCCTCAGGTTGTTCTTTGGTTTCGTTGCAGCCAGTAAGTATAAAAACGAAAGCGATGAGATAGTAATATATTTTCAAGAGTTGTAAAGATTTAATTTTCAGTTTTAAAGATATTGAATTTAGGTGATATGGCTTCTCGATACTATTCTAAAACGCTTAATCGCGTTTTAAAATCACTCGAAGTGACGATGGGTTAAGCTTAAAATATGGTGAAATTATAAACAACGTCACCTCGAGTGGGTTTTTCTTCGACCCTAAAGGTCGAAGGAAAAATTGTATCGAGAGGTATTAGAACTTCTCTAAACTATTCTAAAAAGCCTACTGGTGTTTTAAAATCACTCGAAGCGACGATAGGTTAAGCTTAAAATATGGTGAAATAAATATACAACGTCACCTCGAGTGAGTTTTTCTTCGACCCTAAAGGTTGAAGGAAAAGTTGTATCGAGAGGTATTAGAATTTCTCTAAACTATTCTAAAACGCCTACTCGCGTTTTAAAATCACTAGAAGTGACGATGGGTTAAGCTTAAAATATGGTGAAAAAAATAAACAACGTCACCTCGAGTGAGTTTTTCTTCGACCCTAAAGGTTGAAGGAAAAGTTGTATCGAGAGGTATTAGAATTTCTCTAAACTATTCTAAAACGCCTACTCGCGTTTTAAAATCACTAGAAGTGACGATAGGTTAGGTTTAAAATATGGTGGAATCATAAACAACGTCACCTCGAGTGAGTTTTTCTTCGACCCTAAAGGTTGAAGGAAAAGTTGTATCGAGAGGTATTTTGACGACTAGTATACTAATATTCACTATCTTAATACAATGCAAAAGTCATTCGTCTACATATTAACCTGTGCTGACAATTCTTATTATACTGGAGTAACTTCAAACCTTATCAAACGACTAGAACAGCATATTTCTGGTTTTTTTAAAGACTGTTATACGTATACAAAAAGACCTGTTGAACTATCCTTTTATGCTGAATTTACAGATATACAAATGGCAATTGATTGGGAAAAGAAAATTAAAAAATGGTCAAGAGCCAAGAAAGAAGCGTTAATTAAAGGAAACTTTGAAGCTCTACCTAATTTATCAAAAAAGAAATTCTCGAAATAGGTGGCTTCTCGATACTATTCTAAAACGCCTACTCGCGTTTTAAAATCACTAGAAGTGACGATGGGTTAAGCTTAAAATATGTTGTGCTTCATTATTTGAACTTCCTAATCCAATTAAAATCATATCTTTAGAGAAACTAACCTCTAATGATAAAATTCTTTCAAAAAATTCGCTACGATCTTATAGGAAACAATAAAACTGGAAAGTATTTTAAGTATGCTATTGGAGAAATTGTACTTGTGGTTATTGGGATTCTTATTGCCCTTCAGATTAATAATTGGAATGAAAATCGAAAAGTACAAAAACTAGAAGCACAGATTTACACAGAACTAAAAAGTGATTTACTACAAACTAGAAATGATATAAAAACAACAATTTCAAAGCATAAAGAAATATTCAAAACAAGTCAACAGCTTTTAAATGATATCTATGATAAGAAATCAAATTCTCAAACAATTTATGAGTCTTTTACAACTTCCAGTGCTGAATTTCAAATTATTCCTAAAACAAGTGCTTTTGAAAATTTAAAAAACATTGGATTGAACACCTTATCTAATGACAGTCTTCGTATTGCTATAACCAATTTATTTCAATTAAATTTAAAGCGATTAGAGGATGAACTTGGAATGAAACAAGCTGAATTTAATATGACAAAGCTAATTCAACCATTTCTATTCAAATATTTGTCTGCGGATTATAATCAACCAACAAAATATGGGTTTATGCATTCTGACTCTATATCTATTTACAAATTAAGAATAGATAATTACGATAAATTTTTAAATGACAATGACCTTATGAAGAATTTGCAGTTATCACTCTACAATAGAGGTAAAATAATTGATGAAGAAACAGAAACTATTAAGGCAATAGATAGTGTGATTTACGGAATTAAAGAAGAACTTGATAAATTGAATAAATAACGAAAGCACAACAACGTATAACACTAATGGCGTTACGAGTTAAATAAACTTAATTAGTTTCCTACAAAATGCGTAAATTCATTCCCTAAAATAAAGAAAACACCACGCCACTAGCGTTATACAAACTCGGTGAAAAAAATAAACAACGTCACCTCGAGTGAGTTTTTCTTCGACCCTAAAGGTTGAAGGAAAAGTTGTATCGAGAGGTATTAGAATTTCTCTAAACTATTCTAAAACGCCTACTCGCGTTTTAAAATCACTCGAAGTGACGATGGGTTATAATAAAAAAGGGATACCAAATTGATATCCCTTTTTGCTTTTAATCTAAATTTCCATAAAGGTTTAGGAAGCAAAGTGCGACCCCTCCTATCGTTGAAATGATTACTGCTTTACGTCTGTAAGCTTCACTTCTTCACCTTCTTTGTTTAACAATTTAACCTCATCGAAGCCCATATCTTTAAATTGATTATACTGTGTCGCGGCATCACCAACAATAAGATATGCCATTTTAGATTCGTCTAGGTATTTGTTTGCAAGCTCCTTGTGCTGTTCTAAGGTCATACTTCTTACAATAGATTCCTCATTCTCAATATAGTTAGGATCTAAGTCATATCCGCTCATTTCTTGCAGCATACCCAACAAAGAGAATTGTGTTTCAAAACGGCGGGCATTCGACTTTATAAGCGCGTTTTTAGTGAATTCTAAATCTTCTGGAGAAACACCTTCTTTATACTTGGCTATCTGATCTCTAAAAATCTGTACCGACTCTCCTGTTGTGTTTGTTCTCACACTTGACGAAGCTGTAAAAGTACCTGGGATTTTACTTCCGCTAAATCCGGTACGAGCTCCATAGGTATATCCTTTTTCTTCACGTAGCACTAGATTTACATTTCCGCTAAACGAACCTCCTAATTTGTAGTTCATAACTTCGGCTGGATAAAAATCCTTATCAGTTCTAGGAAGAGAAACATACCCAATATTAATCACCGATTGCTTTGCATTTGGTACATCTACAAAATACAGACTTGCTTTGTCTCGTGCCTCTGCAATTGGATATTCTGGTATTGTTACTTCTTTAGCAGCCCAACCATTTTCTAAATCTTTAAGTGTATTTAAAACGGTTGCCTTGTCTATCTTCCCTACAACATGAAAACGACTAACAGTTGGCGAGAAATTATTAGCGTAAAACGCTTTTAAATCGTCTATAGTTAATGCACTAACAGATGCTTCTGTACCACTAGTTGGTAAGCTAAAAATATGGTCTTCGCCGTACAGTAATTTATTGTAAACATTTCTTGCAACTACGTTAGGATTTGCTTCATTACGTTTAATACCATTAATTGTAGCCGTTTTAATTCGTGCAAACTCTTCTTCATCCCAACGTGGTTCTAGCAAAATTTCTTCTACCAAATCCATAGTCTTATCGAAATTACGAGTTAACGTGTTTCCTTGCACTACAATAGATTCTCGAGTGGTGTACATATTAATATTAGCACCTAGTAGCTCAATCTCTTCTTCTAATTGCTCTGGCGTTTTGTTAGCCGTACCTTCCATCATGATATCTGTCATGAGGTTTGCCACACCATTTTTATTTTTATCGTCTAGTAAATGACCACCCTCTATCACTAAACTGAAGTTTACTGTTGGAATTTCATTTTGCTCAATTCCGTAAACATTCATTCCGTTAGAAAGTTCTGCATTCCAGCTTGTTGGAATATTTAAGCTTGGCGATTCGCCTGTTCCTGGCTCAACGCTTCTGTCAAAGCTTGACGGCGTTTTTGCTATTTCAGTAGCTTCATCTACTACTGTTTTTTCTACATTTTCTGTAATCTCTTCTTCAACTACTTCTGCTTTTTCAGAATTTTCTGCAATAAGCTCTACTTTTCCTTTAGGTACAAAACTGGTTAACACAAATGGCTTTCCTTTTATATACTTGTTGTAAGCATTTTGTACATCTTCTTTTGTTACCTTTTTAATGTTTTTTATATCCTTTTCAATGTACGAAGGGTCACCTGTAAAAGTGTTATAACTTGCTAACTGAAACGATTTACTTAAAACACTACTAATGCCATTATAGAAACTTGTTTCTAAACCAGCTTTAATACGCTCTACATCACGATCTGTGACACCTTCTTTTTCGAAGAGTGCCATCGCTTCATTAATTCCTGCTTCTACTTCGTCTAAGTCTACACCATCATTGGCTGTAATAATAATATGAAACTCTCCTGCTAACTCTTGTGAGTTATTGTACGCGGTAGTTCTGGATGTTAATTCCTTATCTTTTACCAATACTCTGTACAAAGGCGCTTTTTTTCCACTCGATAATATTTCGGCTAGAAAATCTAATGCATAAGCATCTTCGGTATACTGTTGTACCGTAGGCCAAACCATATTTAATTGTGGAGCGGTAGCAAAGTTATCTTCGTGATATAGTCTTTTAGTTTCTGAAATTGTGACAGGACGTGGCTCAAGTTTTCCTACTTCCTGACGTTTTTTAATTTCACCAAAATACTTTTCTATAAGTTGTTTGGCATCTTCAGTTTCAAAATCACCTGCCACTACGAGCGTTGCATTATTTGGGCCATAAAAACGATCATAAAACTCACGCACATCGTCTACTGTAGCGTTTTGAAGATCTTCAAGTTCACCTATTACTTGCCAGTTGTACGGGTGGTCTGCTGGATATATATTCTTATCGAGCACCCAGTTTGTATGTCCATACGGATTGTTATCTACACGTTGACGCTTTTCATTTTGTACAACTTCTTGTTGGTTGGCAAAAGCCGAAGCAGTTACCGTATTAATAAAGAACCCCATTCGGTCACTCTCCATCCACAATACTTGTTCTAAGGCATTAGAAGGTACAATCTCATAATAAACGGTACCATCTTTCCAGGTTCCACCATTTAGTGTACCACCAGCATCCTGAATTTTCTTAAAAAATTGATCTTGTGGTACATTTTCAGATTCTTGGAAAAGCATGTGCTCAAACAAGTGCGCAAATCCGGTGCGTCCTGCCTTTTCTCTGTTAGAACCTACCCCGTACTGTATCGCTACAGAAACAATAGGGTCACTTTTATCTTGATGGAGAATAATGTCTAAACCATTCTCTAGTTCGTATTTCTCAAACTCTATTGAAAAATTTGTGTCATCTGCCGAAGCCGTTTTTCCTGATTTTTCATCGCAGGAAACAAAAAATAGGCTCGTTGCAACAAGTAAAGCTGCAGAACCTTTGTAAAGGGTTTTAAATGTCATTGTTGTGATGTATTTGATTGAATTTCAAAGATACAATTGGAAAGAACCCATGTTGTTAATTTGTTGTTAAATGAAAAGCCACTACTTTACAAGGTTAGCGACTGTAAATTGCTTACACAGTTCAATGTATTCACCATTATTAGTGAAACCGTTAATAGTGATTATGAATGTACCCGTAATGTCTGACGTATAAAAGTTAAAATTATTTGAGGCTGAGTTCACATTATAAGAAGGCAACCAAAGAAGTTGGTGTCGATAATCTGGTATTTTATTGAAATTGGTTGTAAAGGCGTCATAATGTTGCTTATAATAAGTTTTAAGCGCTTGTGGTTTAAATAAGGTAACCGTCTCCATCTTGCTACTAAGTACTTGTTTATTTTTGGTTTTATCTATACTAGTGAGAAGTATTAAACCGAAAAAATCTTGATTTCCAAATTGATAACCGCGCCTTATTACCTTTATTGACTGCACTGTTCTTGCGTCAAGTGACAAGAGTTGCTCTGAATTTCTAACCCAAAGTCCGTCTACAAAGAAAAGCGGTAAATCATTTGTTGGGGCGCCAAATTTTTTCTCAAAGACACGAATTTCCTTCAGGCCTGCTTTATTTTTTCTGACATATACTGAAGGAATAAATTCGGTGAAGGTTTCTTCTAGAGTACCAAAGCGAGTATAGTCGTCTAAATTGTACTTTGTCCCGCCTCATAAAACAAAAAAGACTTTTTGTTAGCTCGCGGTATAATGGTATCTGGTTTTTGGCTGAAATAGGCATTCTCGATTTGGTTTGCGATACTACGAGCTAGTAGCTCATCTTTCATTTCTGGTTTAATGGCAAATTTCGCAAAAGTGAGCCGCGAATAATCGATATGTTCTTGGGTATTTGGCTGAATAACAAAACTATCAATTTTTGAAGACAAGGGCCTTATATAGGCTACTGTTCCTTCAATACTAGAAGGTATCTCAAACTGAAACATTCCTAAAGCATCGGTTACAGTTGCTTTAAAGTAAAAGTCATTTCCTGGAACCGACATGCCAATACTTTCATTCGCTAACGGGGCACCACTTTTAGAAAGCAATATACCCTCATAAGTATATCCCTTTGTTTCTGGAGTAAAACTACCATTCGAATTGTTGTTTTTAGCCCTAATAGTTTTGCCTACAGCGGGTAGTTTATCCAATTTTTTTACAGAAATTGTATACTTTCCGAAGCCGTTTTCAGCAATTTTATTCTGGATAATAACGTTTACTTTCTCTCTTGTACCAAACTGCGTTTTATCTAATACAACGGCTAATCTTTGAAATGAAGTTTCAGGTATGGTACATTCACTTTCCGTCGAGACCGTTTCCGAAGCACCTATAATTGCCTTCTGATCTGCCTGATACGGATTGATAATGAATATATCTGTTTCAAAAAATTGTTCTGCCTTTGCATTGAGCATTTCATGCGTATAGGCTAGTAACTTATAACTTCCTGAAACCACGCTATTCGGGATAAAGAAATCGCTATGTCCCCTTCCTTTGTTTAAAGCGATTTTATGTTTAAATACTTCGGAAAGGTTTGTATCTACAAGCGTGACATAGGCTATACTACTACCTTTAAAACCTTTGGCGCTTGTAGTATTTTTAAGATGAATACTATAATAAAGATATTCACCCGTTAAAAACGTAGTTGCGTTTACTTGTAACGATAGTGATTCTCGTGGTAACTGACTTTGTACAAAAGACTGACAAAAACCAGTGCCAATGGCAACATAAAAGAGTAAGATAGTTGTAAATAATTGTTTCATAATAATATTTTATTCAATCCAAAATTCGGGTGGTGAGACGTCTCCAATAGTTGTGCAATTTCCGCACGTCCTTGGCAACATGATATAAGGCCCACCTAACTTAAACTCTCCATCATTATCTTTTAGATAGGAGATAGCTTCCATTTCTACTAAACGTGGTAATGGACCACAACGCATAGAACCAATTGGCCCGAAAAGCTGCGGCGCAGACTTATAACAATCTACAAAATAAGGGGGCAATGGTTCTCCGTCGTAAAAATCCTCGTAGTTAAAAAATATTCTTTTCTTGGCTACCGAAGCCACTTCAAAAAAGCCAATAACCTTTTCATTTTTATTTGTTTCTGATGTATAATTTCCTTGAATGTACCCTCCCTGAACTTGGCTAAACAAACTCTCATTTTGGTTAAACTCTAGTAGTGTTTTGTAGTAATTATTTGCTTGTTGAGTTTGTACATATTGAATTGCCAACATGCTGTAGCGATGAGAGATTTTCGCATTTTGGTTGGATAAAAAATGAACTCGGTGTCTTCGGATTCTATTTTCAGAAGTAGTGGCAGTAGAAGCAACTGAAATAACATCAGACGGTTGTGTTTTATAGCATACTCGCACACTATCGGGTCGTTTTTCCAAGGCCACTTCACACTTAGGAAAATCATTTGCAATAACCTTAACTTTTTCACTTCTCCAGAATGGCGCAATAATCTTATACGTTTCTTCAAAGCCGTATCTAAAATACTTGGCATCTCCTGTAGCATCGTAACTATCTATAAATAAAGAGATACCATCGCCCAGAGTGCTATTTACTTCTCTTTCAGCATATAAGGCATCTATCGCTACCTCTGGTGTAAGCTGTACGTTTTCTGAACGATAAGACCTTCCAAAAGCTGTATTAATTTGAAGTTGATACGCCGTATTGGGCTGCGCTCTAAATTTGTCTACCGATGCATAGTGCCCAGGCTCGATTTCAGAAAATACAATGGTGGTATTTTCTGACAAAAGAGTAACTACTGCTCCACTTTCTGGGGCGTCTGGCTTGTCTTCAAAACGAAACGTACGACTTAAAAACACCTCATGATGTTTCATCTCGTCCGTGATTGTAGCATCAATAATAAGAATGTCTTCAAAATTTTCGCTTACAAAATCAAATTCTTCAACACATGAAGCTAGTCCTAGTGAACATATAAATATCCAAAGGCATTTGTAAATATGTAATTGTTTTACTTCCATGCAATCATTATTAAATTATTCTACCCAAAATTCGGGTGATGTAGTTTCTCCAAGGGCTGTACAGTCGCCGCAAGATCTAGGCACCATAACAAATGGTCCTCCACGCGGGAACTGCCCTGTGTTTTCTTTAAGATAGACTAGCGCATTATTTCTAATAATATTCATAACTGCACCGCACATATAGTTATGCGAAATATCGTACAACTCTGGTGCAGATGTTGTGCAAGGCACTACATACGGTGGTAATGCTTCATCAGGGTAAAAATCTGTGTAATTCAAGAATAATCGTTCTCTAGCTACTGCCGCAACTTCAAAGAAACCTACTATTTTTTCAGATGAATTATTTTCTGAAGTTATATTTCCTGCAATATATCCTGTCTGTAGTTGCGAAAACAAGCTGCCTTCGTCGCTAAATGAACCTAAAGTTTTAAAGTAGTTATAAGCCTGTTCTGTCTGCACATATTGTGTTACAAGAATGCTATATCGGTATGATATTTTGTAACTTTCGCTTGACAAGAACCTAACTAAATGTTCTGACACTCTATCTTCGGCTAAGGTACTGGTAGTAGCTAAATTTATAAAATTTGAAGCCTCTGTTCTGTAACATATTATCTTATCCTCACTTCTTGGGGTTAACCCTAAAATACAATTGGGGTAAACATCGTCAACAATATATAAATCCTGATTTCTCCAAAATGGAGCCACAATTTTAAAGGTTTCCTCAAATTCGTACCTATAAAATTTTGATGTATTGCTCGGGTCGTAACTATCTACATAGATGGACATTCCGTTTACACCATCATCATTGGTGTCTCGACGAGCATATAAATTATCGATTGCTGTAGCAGTAGTAAGTGCCATCCCAGTGGAAGTATATACGCTTCCGTTTTGGGTGGTTATTTGTAATTTGTATGTAGTATTAGGACTGGCTTTAAAACGCTGTACTGAAGTATAAATTCCAGCGGCCTCCTCTTCAAAAGTGTAGGTTTCAGTATGTGTGAGAATTTGCACCGTTGCACCAGATACTCTGTTGGGGCCGTCTTCATTAAAACGATGGGCGCGGTTAATATATATATGATGATATTTTTCTTCGTCGGTTAGGGTAGCATCAATAATCAGCACATTTTCAAAAGTTTCATTATCAAAACGAATTTCTTCTACACATCCAATAATAGTAAGCAGTAGTGTAAATAAAGCGCCGAGTTTAAAAAGTAAATTTTTCATATTAAAATTTTATATTATAACTAATCGTAGGAATCGCAACCGAGAAAATAGATGTTCTATACGCTTTTACATCGCCATCTTTTGCGACAAAGAAAACAGAGTAAGGATTGTTTCTTCCCAACACATTGTAAACTGAAATATTCCAAAAGCTATGTGCTAGTTTATTCTTTTTATGGTTGCCTTCTACATTAAAACCAAGGTCAAGACGGTAATAATCTGGGATTCTAAACGCGTTTCTATCACTAAACAATACTAGTTCGGTGTTGTTTACCACAAAATTGCCTATTGGTACTGTTACGGGTCTACCAGTTTGGTATACAAAATTACCTGAGAAGCTAAAACGCTTACTAATTTTGTAGTTCGCTACCAGACTAAAATCATGAGGCTTGTCGTAATTAGACCTAAAAAACGCTCCATTGTTAACTTGTTCTTCAGGCGAATTTCCATCCAACTTTAAAAATGATCTAGAATAGGTGTAACCTACCCAACCATTCAACTTTCCTTTTAATTTTTTTAATAACAACTCGACACCATACGCCTTTCCTTCTCCCTGTAGCACCTCTTGCTCTACGGCTTCATTTAGTAGCAACTGGGCACCAACTTTGTAGTCCAAAACATTGCTTGAACGTTTGTAATACCCTTCTATACTTAGTTCGTAGATATTTTCAGAAAAATTATGAAAAAGCCCCAATGCATACTGTACAGTACGTTCTGGCTCGATATTTAGGTCAGATAACTTCCAAGTATCAATTGGCGATGCCGTGGTATTATTAGACAATTTGTGTATGTATTGATAGTGCGTATTTATACTGCCTTTTACTGAAAATTTAGGTGTAAAAAGGTAGCGAGAAGCGATTCGAAATTCTGGCGCTAGATAGGTTTTAATAGTTTCAAAACTTCCATAATTTCGTGTTTCAATTAGGTTATTGGCTGTGTTTGAAGCGCCTTCAGCATAAATATTTTGAGAAGCTTCTCCCAAGGCAGTAAATACAGAAAGTCTTATACCTCCCTCTACGGCTAGTTTCTTATTTATCTCAAAGTTGTCTGACACATACAATGCAGATTCTAGCGCTCGTTCTTTATCGATGGAGATGGGTACAATGATAGAGGAATCTCCCAACGGATTAATATCTCCAGGTCGCACCGCATACAATTTACTAGACAAGCCATACTGAAATGTGTGTTGTTTGTTAAGCTCGTAGTTCATTTTTAGTTTTAACTCGGTTTCATTAATGCCATAGCCCAATTCAAAATTGGTGTTTGTTTGGCCTTCAAAATCTACATTAAACTGGTAGTTGCTATTAGATAATACCATGGTGCCTTTATGCTTTTCGTTAATAGTATGATTCCAGTGCAAGGTTATTAGGCGATTGCTATATCTGTAGAGCGAATCTGACGTAATGCTGAAAGCGTCGCGCGAATAATATCCCGTTGCTTGGAGGCTATTTTTATCATTTAGTTTGTGGTTGTACTTTAAAATGACGTCGTAGAAATTGGCTTGGCTGTTCCGAAGTTCTTCTTCATCTAAATTTTTAAGTATAATGTCTGAGTACGTTCCTCGAGCACCCACCATTATTGCCGCTTTTTCTTTAGCCAAAGGAGTTTCTATAACCACACTACTCGTTACAGGACCAATAGAAGCCTCGCCTTCAAACTCGTTAACATTTGCATTTCTTGTTGTGATATCGAATACTGAAGACAATCTGCCACCAAAGCGCGCTGGGATATGCCCTTTATAAATGGTAAGATCTTGAGTGGTAAACGGGTTTACTGCAGAGAAAATTCCGAAGAAATGTGCTGGGTTATACAATACTCCATCATCTAGCAGTATCAAATTCTGATCAGAACTCCCTCCCCTTACATTGTAGCCCGCCGCGCCTTCGCCCGCAGAGGATATGCCGGGCAATGTAGCAGCTGCTTTAAAAACATCACGTTCGCCTAATACAAGTGGAATGTTTTTAATTTGCTCCACATCAACTTCTGTTGTTCCCATATCGGTCGAGGCTACAACATTTTTTACTTTCCCAGTAACAATCACCTCATCTAACCCTTCTAAGGCTTCACTAAGAGTTAAATCTAAAGTACCATCGTTGTAAAGTACAACACGTTTCCGAAGTGTTTGGAAGCCTAAAGATTGTGCCGAAAGTATATAAACACCTCCAGGTAGTTGCAATTTAAAAGCGCCCTTTTCCGAAGTTATTGCGCCCAGCGTAGTACCTTCAACGGTAATTGCAATATTGCTTACAAGCTTTCCTGTTTCTTGATTTCTTGCAGTACCTTTTAGTACAAAGCTTGTTTTAGCATTGTTTTTATCTTCTTTCCCTATTCGTACTGTTTCTAGTAATTTTGTAGCGATTGTTTGAGGTTGGTTGTAAAATACAGGCGATTTTACAATTTCGGTAGGTTTGGCTTGCGTTGTTGTTTCTGTAGGCACCTCTTCAAAAAAGTTTTTAGGTAACTCATCATAAATACGGTTATTTTTAGTCAGAATAAGTTTGTTATCTCTAGTAATGTAGAAGTTAAGGACTGTTTTGTTTAAGATAGTTTCTAATACCTCGTTGACCGTACTATTAGTAAACGAACCCGTTACAGTAGCAGTATCTAACCAATCTATTACATAATACGCTTGATACCCCGCTTTTGTGGCTATGGTCTCCAAAGCGATTTCAAGTGGTGTTTCATAAAATGTTACGCTGATAGTTTTTGGTTCTTGCTGTGCAAACCCAAAAATTGATAAGAACATTAGAAAGAAGAAAAGCGGCTGTTTAAAGAGGTGGCGTTGTTTCATAAGACGGTTAGTAAATCTTCTTTAAATGTAGGCTGAAAAGAAAGATTTCAAAAACGCTAATGGTCTTAATTTATAAATAACCACACATGAAACACTATTTCTGGGAGAGATCGAAAACCCCATAAAATGGCACTTTCAAAGTCAAAACAGTGAAGATTTATAAATGCTGGTCAGCTGTTATTTCAAAAAGAAAACACAGTTTTATAGTAAAGTAAACTGCGTTTTTAGTCAAAATTTCTTTGATTTTAATACACAAACGTCCTTTTATATACAACGCGCTTCGTAGGTACTTTTGTGGTTTCTATCATTTGAGTCCAATTTCCATTTTTATCGTACTCGTACGCATAGTGAAATTCTACAAAGCTGGCCTTTTTAGTTGCAATTTCACCCTTTTCGTTGTACGTATAGTTTGTTTTATAACTACGACCCGAAGATGTTGTTTTTTCTTGCAATACAAGTTTTCCGTCTTCGTCATATTGTGAAGTTTCGGTGTTGCTTATACTCCCGTCGTCTTGATAATTTATTTTTTTAACGAGCATCCCCATACTTCCAAATACCTCTACAGACTTTCTACTACTTACTCTATTGGTAAAATCTTTAGTTACACATGTATACTTTACATCACTTGGAAGACCTTCAATGAGTGCGGCATCGGTACAGCCTCCAAAATCTTGCGTAATAGTTTGTAAAATTGCTCCACTACCATCAAACTGTTCGTCTTTTAATAATAAAAGTCCACGCTCGTCATAGGTATATTTAGTTTGCTTCATGATGTTTTCTTCAAAATCATTTTGAACGATTTCAATTAAATTTTCATCTATAGTTGAATCGTATTTATAGCTAAGTGACTTATTATAGGCTATATTACTCATGGTATCATACACTTTTTGCGACTGTATTGCAGGCCCTTTTAACGTTAGCTCGTAACGTGTATGTTTGGTAGTTTCAAATTTGTCTCCTGTCTTTTTTTGCTTTAAAATGTCGAGGGTCATTGCTTTTGGACTGTTTCTTACATTCTCAAAATAACTTGGCTCAAGTTGAGCTGTAGCAACATGTGTTGTAAGAAAACATACAATTACTATAAATAACGGTCTCATGGTGTTTGTTTTTAAGTGATTTTCAAATGTATTTCACTTTGATTATCAAAACCATAAGGCAAATGGCGTATTTTTTTCAAAAGTCTTACCAAGTCAATTTTCTATGGAAATATGAGGTGACATATCATTTTAAGCACTAAACACCAATATTTACCCTAACCACCCTTCTCTATCTAAACTCCTATATTGAATGGCTTCGGAAATATGAACGCCTGAAATATGTTCTGATCCATCTAAATCGGCTATGGTGCGAGAAACTTTCAGAATACGGTCGTAGGCTCGTGCAGAGAGGTTTAATTGCTCCATTGCTGTTTTAAGTAGCTCTAACGATACTGCGTCTATTTTGCAAAAGTTACGAATCTCCTTTACACCCATTTGCGCATTGTAATGAATATTTTCGAGCGCTTCAAATCGCTTCGTTTGTACATCTCTAGCTTGAGTTACTCGCTTTCTGATAAAAACACTAGACTCCCCTTTTCGCTCTTCGCTAAGCTTTTCAAAAGGAACTGGCGTTACTTCTATATGAATATCAATTCGATCCAAAAGAGGCCCCGAAATCTTACTGAGATATCGCTGCATCTCAGCGGGGGAAGAGACTACCGGAGCCTCCGGATCATTAAAATAGCCACCCGGACTCGGGTTCATACTTGCTACCAACATAAAACTTGAAGGATAGGTTACCGTAAATCGCGCCCTAGAAATTGTTACATCGCGGTCTTCTAGCGGTTGCCGCATAACCTCCAAAACACTTCGTTTAAATTCAGGTAATTCGTCTAAAAACAACACGCCATTGTGCGCCAAAGATATTTCTCCAGGTTGTGGGTATTGGCCACCACCTACAAGCGCTACATCTGAGATGGTGTGATGTGGGCTCCGAAATGGCCTTGAGGTCATAATGCCCCCTTTCTGTTTGGTACGCCCTGCGACGCTATGAATTTTTGTAGTTTCTAAGGCTTCAGAGAGACTTAACGGAGGTAAAATGCTTGGGAGTCTTTTTGCAAGCATGGTCTTACCACTACCTGGTGGACCGATGAGTATGATATTATGACCGCCGGCCGCGGCAATTTCCATGCAGCGCTTTATACTTTCTTGTCCTTTTACATCACTAAAATCGTATTCTGGATTTTGGAGGTGTTCATAAAATTCTGCTTTCATGTCTACAATAGTGGGTTGTAAGGGAATTTCAGCATGAAAAAAATCGATTACTTCTTTAATCGTGCTTACGCCAAGCACCTCTAAACCTTCTACAATAGCAGCTTCTTTAGCATTCTGGATGGGAAGAATAAACCCTTTAAACCCTTCGGCTTTTGCATTAACTGCAATAGGTAACGCTCCACGTATAGGCTGCAACGAACCATCTAAAGAAAGTTCGCCCATAATAATATACTCTTCGAGGACATTCTTCTCTTCAATTTGGGCTGTAGAAATTAAAATACCCATGGCCAGTGTAAGATCGTATGCCGAGCCCTCTTTACGCATGTCGGCGGGCGCCATGTTTAACGTAATTTTCTTTCCTGGAATTTTATATCCATTATTCTGAAGTGCGGCGGCAATTCTATAATTGCTTTCTTTAATGGCATTATCTGGCAAACCTACCAAATGGTAGCCTATACCAATATCTGTATTTACTTCTACCGTGATGGTGGTTGCTTCAACACCAAACACAGCACTCCCGTATACTTTTGTAAGCATATCAAAATTCTAATAAAGTTAGTGGGAGTTAACTAACTGTGAAGATAGGCAAATTATTTGGCACTTATTGTCCTGAAGTAAAAATTACTCGGTACATCCTTCCCGCCTTCTAGAGTCAATCAGGTGAACAATCTTCCAACCTGTATCGCTCTTGGCAATGGTAAAGGCATTTGCCCCACAATGGCTAAAATTTCCGTTCACCCAAAATTCGTAAGGTGTCCAAACATGAGCTAAGTTGCCATCTATACTAACTTTATAGTCTAACAAACGTTCGTCCCATTTTTGATCTGCAGGCCTTTTTGCTATGGCAAGTAATAAATCGGTTACACTTCCTTCCGTTATCTTGGCTACTCCATCTTTTGTAGAAAAAGCCGTTTGCAGCTGTACCTTGTTGGCTAATGTACTTCGCATAATTAGCGTGTCGCCTTTGTGAAACCCTTCAAAAAAGGTATCTACAAGGTGTTTTGCATCTTGCGGCGTAAAAGATGATTGTGCTGAAATAGATACTGAAATGAAAAGTGTAAAACAGAAAAGAATAGTTTTCATAGCGTAATTATAAAAAGGTTCAATATCAAAAGTAGTACTTTTACAGTTCAAAATGTTACAAATATGAGCGTTGCTAAAAAAGAATATAAGCGTATTACTACCAAAACTCTGGTAGACATGAAAAAGAAAGGCGATAAAATTTCGATGCTAACCGCATACGATTTTACCATGGCCAAAATTGTAGATGGCGCCGGAATTGAGGTCATTTTAGTTGGCGATTCTGCCTCTAATGTTATGGCGGGTCATGAAACCACACTACCCATTACATTAGATCAAATGATTTATCATGCGTCTTCTGTGGTACGCGGAATAACACGTAGCTTGGTCGTAGTAGACATCCCTTTTGGAAGCTACCAAAGTGACCCAAAAGAAGCATTGCGTTCTGCCATTAGAATTATGAAAGAAAGCGGGGCACATGCTGTTAAAGTTGAAGGTGGTAAAGAAATTAAAGAGTCTGTAAAGCGTATTCTTAACGCAGGTATTCCAGTGATGGGGCATTTAGGGCTTACGCCTCAATCTATCTACAAATTTGGAACCTATACCGTTCGTGCAAAAGAGGAAGAAGAAGCAGAAAAACTAAAGCAAGACGCACTTTTACTTGAAAAAGCAGGGTGTTTTGCCATTGTTCTTGAAAAAGTACCCGCTAAATTGGCCGAAGAAGTCGCTAAAAGCCTCACCATCCCAATTATTGGTATTGGTGCTGGAAATGGTGTAGATGGACAAGTTCTTGTTACACATGATATGATAGGTATGACATACGAATTTAATCCTAGGTTTTTGCGCCGTTATTTAGATCTGTATGCTGAAATGACCGGTGCTTTTGAGCAATATATCGACGACGTAAAGACAGGAAGCTTTCCGAATGACAGCGAACAATACTAAAATAGCTATGATTAAAAAAACATTGACAAGAGTACTGTTTGTATTTCTTTTATGCTCATCGAACCTCCTACTGTCGCAAAATCAATTTGAAGATAAAATTATTGAAGACAGTACCATTATGGCAGATGCTATTAAGCGTGGAGATTTTGAAACGTTAGCCGATTACACATATCCATATATTATTGAGTTGATGGGAGGAAGAGATACTATGATATCACTTACAGAAAATGCGACAACTCAAATGAAGCAACAGGGAATTGATTTTAAGACAGTTGTGTTAGGAAAACCTGCTGAAATATACAAAGCCGGAGAAGAGCTACACTGCTTAGTACCGCAAACTATAGAATTAACGACTCCACAAGGTATTATCGTAAATAAATCGTATTTGCTTGCCGTATCATCAAATAACGGAAAGCGATGGTATTTTATTGATGCAACACAATTAACAGACGAAAATGTACTTGATATCTTCCCAAATTTTAATTCCAATTTGAAAATTCCTGCGCAAACGCCTCCAGAATTTATTTCAAACTAACTTCTTTATCAATACTATTTAAACAAAAACCTTTTAAGTACTTTTACTGAAAGCACCTAACTACTAAATCGATTTAATTCTTTAAAATTTCCGAAGAAATAGATTGCTATGCATGCATACTACTTTCTAGAATAGCCGTATTTTTACATTCAATAAAATTTCAAACCATGGACTTAAAAGCAAAAATGTTGCGTGACGACGCGTTAAAAGGAAAGACAATTATTGTTACAGGGGGCGGAAGTGGCTTAGGAAAGTCTATGACGACCTACTTTTTAGAATTAGGTGCTAATGTGGTCATCACTTCTAGAAACATTGATAAATTACAGACGGTAAAAAAAGAACTGGAAGAACAAACAGGAGGAACAGTGCTACCAGTACAGTGCGATGTAAGGCATTACGAAGAGGTTGAGGCCATGATAAAAGCTGCACACGACGCGTTTGGTAGTGTAGATGTGCTACTTAACAATGCCGCAGGAAATTTTATTTCTCCTACAGAGCGTCTTTCGGCAAATGCCTTTGATACGATTATTGATATTGTTTTAAAAGGAACAAAAAATTGCACCTTAGCTTTAGGAAAACATTGGATTGCCAAAAAAGAAACGAATAAAACAGTACTTAATATCGTCACCACATACGCCTATACAGGATCTGCTTATGTAGTGCCTAGTGCTACAGCCAAAGCTGGTGTACTAGCGATGACAAGATCGCTCGCAGTAGAATGGGCAAAATATGGCATACGATTTAATGCAATAGCTCCAGGCCCCTTCCCGACCAAAGGCGCTTGGGACAGGTTACTACCAGGCGAATTAAAAGAGAAATTCAATTTGGCCAAAAAAGTCCCATTAAAACGAGTGGGCGACCATCAAGAGCTCGCCAATCTCGCAGCCTATTTAGTGTCAGATTTTGCGCAATACCTCAATGGTGAAGTTATTACCATAGATGGTGGTGAATGGCTTAAAGGCGCTGGGCAAATGAATTTATTAGAAGAAGTGCCCGAAGAAATGTGGGATATGCTGGAGATGATGATACGGTCGAAAAAAAATAAGTCGTAAACAAATTCCTCATCTTCCAAGGTGGCGAAAGGTGAAAAACAATTAATTTTTGATTGTGTTTGCCGATTTGGCTGGTGATATTTTAATTGGTTAATAACTTCTGAAAATTTATGAAAATCGCAAGACTTTTAAGTATCCTGCTACTACTTACTACAACCATTTCTGTCGCACAATCTGATGATGCAGATACCGATGCCAAATATTTTGTAAGTGCCTTTGGTGGACTTAATTTTAGTCAGATGCATTCTAGTGGTGTCATTTATGAAGATACCAATTTTGGAACAGGGTATAGTCTAGGGCTTCAGTTTAATGTTTTTCCTGACTATGAATTCAGCAATTTTTACTTGCGATTAGCGGGATATTATTCTAAAGAAACTTCAGAAAACAACAGCACTTTTCTTTTTCAAAATCAGTCAGTTGCTACCAAAGCGGCAATTAGTTTTGCCAATGCTGAACTCTTCTTTGCCTATCGTTTTGCTACACAAACCAAAGTAGATGGCTACATAGGTGCTGGGTTTTTATTTCAGCAGAAAATTTCAAAAGATGATGATGCCTATACCTTTATTGATGAAAACGGATTAGAATTCCCCATATTTGATGTTGAAAATTTTAACGCACCTCTTGCCTATCAAACGAAAGGGCCAAAAGCGGCTCTAGGGCCATTTGTTGAAATTGGTGCATTTGTACCTGCAGGAAACAAGTTGTTAGGTGTTTCTGGCGGCGTTCAGTATTCATATTTCTTCACAAACAGTTCTGGACAACTGAAATTAGAAAAAACAAACCTCTACCTTAGAGCAAGTTACGAACTGTTTTAATAAGGCTATAGGTTCATTTAATTTGTTCACTTCCTGTTAACAAAATTCGTTTTCTCCCCGCATAATTAATCGTATTTTTATCCTTCAAACGGAAACAAACTTAATGGGTAAAATAATTGCTATTGCTAACCAGAAAGGTGGGGTAGGTAAAACTACCACAAGTGTAAATTTAGCTGCTTCGCTAGGGGTACTAGAGAAAAAGGTATTGCTTATTGATGCAGATCCTCAAGCCAATGCAACTTCAGGATTGGGAATTGATGTAGAAAGTGTAGAAATTGGAACCTACCAACTGCTAGAACATAGCGTAGCGACCAAAGATGCCATTGTAAAAACGGCATCGCCTAATCTAGATATTATCCCTTCGCACATAGACCTTGTTGCTATTGAAATAGAACTGGTAGACAAAGAGCAAAGAGAATACATGATGAAGCAGGCTATTACTAGCCTAAAAGATGACTACGATTTTATTCTCATAGATTGTGCACCCTCTTTGGGTTTGCTTACCTTAAATGCCCTCACAGCGGCAGATGCAGTTATTATACCAATTCAATGTGAATATTTTGCATTAGAGGGGCTAGGCAAACTACTAAACACTGTTAAAAGCGTACAAAAAATACACAATGAGCATCTAGACATTGAAGGTTTACTTTTAACGATGTACGACTCACGCCTGCGTCTCTCCAACCAAGTTGTAGACGAAGTGAAAAAACATTTTGACCAAATGGTGTTTAAAACAATCATTCAGCGTAATGTGCGTTTAAGTGAAGCACCTAGCTATGGTGAGAGCATTATTAGTTATGACGCTGGTAGTAAAGGTGCTAATAATTACTTAAGTTTGGCACAAGAATTAATTGAAAAAAATGCTGAAAAGTAACGTGCCATCGTAGCAGGTTACTTAAAAAAACATCCGCCTTTACGGGCAATAATTATGGCAAAAGCAACAAAAAAACAAGCGCTTGGACGTGGGCTCTCTGCACTGCTGAAAGATCCTGCCAACGATATACAATCTGCTAAAGACAAAAACGCCGATAAGGTGGTGGGTAATATTGTTGAACTTGAGCTTGCCGCTATAGAAGTAAATCCGTTTCAACCCCGAACTAGCTTTAATGAAGAGTCATTACGAGAGTTAGCTTCATCTATTAAAGAATTAGGTGTTATTCAGCCCATCACAGTTCGTAAATTAGGATTTAACAACTATCAATTAGTAAGTGGGGAACGACGCTTCCGCGCTTCTAAACTTATTGGCCTTGATAGCATTCCTGCGTACATCAGGATTGCCAACGATCAAGAGTCGTTAGAAATGGCTTTGGTTGAAAATATTCAACGACAAGATTTAGACCCCATTGAGATTGCGCTTTCCTACCAACGACTTATTGAAGAAGTTCAAGTTACTCAAGAAGAGCTGAGTGACCGTGTAGGTAAAAATAGATCGACTATAGCAAATTACTTACGTCTTTTAAAACTAGACCCAATCATTCAAACAGGAATGCGAGATGGCTTTATCTCCATGGGCCACGGGCGAGCTTTAATTAACGTAGAAGACCTAAATGATCAACTAGATATTTATGAGAAGATTTTAGGCAACAAGCTTTCGGTACGGGCTACCGAAGCCTTAGTACGTTCATATAAATCGCCTACCGATAGTGATGCTCCTGTAAAAAAAGCACTACCAACCTACGCCAACAAAGCCAGGAGAGAACTAACAGATATTTTAGATAGCAATGTTGCCGTTAAAGTTTCTAAGTCAGGAAAAGGACAATTTGTAGTGCCATTTAAAAATAAGGAAGATTTTAATCGAATCCTCGGTATTTTAAAAAGTGAGAAATAAACTTCTACATATTCTCTTTGTTCTTTTTGCGCTTCCGTTATTGGCACAAACTAGTGATTCTTTACAAGTTAAAGAAGACACGCAATTGGTTGTAAAAGATACCCTAATACAAAAAGAACTGTACAATCCTTTAGCTCCAAGCAAGGCGGCTTTCTACTCTGCCGTATTACCGGGGTTGGGACAAGCGTACAATAAAAAATATTGGAAAATCCCCATTATTTATGCGGGAATTGGCACAGGGATTTACTTTCACATAAAAAATGATCAAGACTACGATAGGTTTAGAAATGCCTATAAAAGAAGGTTAGCAGGATTTACAGACGACGAGTTTTTTGGAGATGGCGCAACGGCGGCAATAAGTGACGATAGACTTATAGACGCCCAACGCTCTGCACAACGAAATAAAGATGTAAGCTTAATTGTTGCTATTGCCTTCTATTTGGTAAATGTGATTGATGCAAATGTAGATGCACACCTTAGGCAGTTTAACGTGAGTGATGATTTATCTCTTACTCCCAATTTTGAGGTCAACCCTATAGATACACAACCAAATTACGGACTTGCACTAAAATTAAAGCTACAATGAAGTTAGCATTACTTGGATATGGTAAAATGGGTGCTATCATTGGCACATTGGCTGAAGCTAAGGGGCATGAAATAGTCTATAAGAAAGGGAGTAGCTTCGAAGATGGCGTATTTAGTGAGGCAGATGTGGCTATAGAGTTTTCAATTCCCGAAGCAGCAGTTACTAATATTTCTAAGTGCTTAGAAGCTGGCATTCCGGTAGTTTCAGGAACCACTGGATGGCTTTCGAGCTATGAAGAAATGATAAAAAAATGTGAAGACTGTAACGGAAGTTTCATCTATGCGTCCAATTTCAGTATTGGCGTAAATCTATTTTTTAACATAAATGCCTATGCTGCCAAATTAATGGCACCTTGGAAAGAATATGATATTTCCGTAGAAGAAATTCATCATACACAAAAAAAAGACGCGCCTAGTGGTACAGCAATTACCATAGCCGAAGAAATTATTGAAAACACCCATAAAAAAGAATGGAAACTCGACGGAGGCGCTAACGATGAAATTTCCATTATTGCCAAACGAGAAGGGGATGTAAAAGGAACACATAGTGTTTATTATACATCAGATATAGACACTATTTCTATAAAACATGAGGCACATACCCGTGAAGGTTTTGCAAAAGGTGCTATTTTAGCTGCCGAGTGGTTGGTAGGAAAACAAGGTGTGTATACAATGAAAGACGTACTTGGCATAAAATAGAATTAACGACTAGCAAAATTAAAATACGCAAGTACCGAGTTACTTAAGCATAAAATAACATTTTTACAGAAAAAACATGAGTTGGACGAGTTGGTTACTATTTATATTGATTGTACAAGTAATTCATTTCTTAGGAACTTGGAAATTGTACGTTAAAGCAGGAAGAAAAGCATGGGAGGCTGGAGTGCCAGTTTACAACGCCGTTGTTCTCATGAAGATTATTAATAGACCATGGTGGTGGACAATTCTTCTTTTTATTCCAATTGTTAACCTTATTATGTTTCCAGTTGTTTGGGTCGAAACCCTTCGAAGTTTTGGTCGAAATAGCGCACTAGACACGGCATTAGGCATCTTAACCTTTGGTCTCTACATCTATTATATTAATTATACTCAAGACGTTACGCATATTGCCGATAGAAGCTTAAAGCCTAGAACATCTGCAGGAGAATGGGTAAGTTCTATTCTGTTTGCTGTGGTGGCGGCTACCATTGTACATACCTATGTAATGCAACCATTTACTATCCCAACCTCATCGCTTGAAAAAACGTTATTGGTAGGTGATTTCTTATTTGTAAGTAAATTTCATTACGGTGCGCGTGTTCCTATTACGCCGCTTGCCTTCCCTATGGTTCATGATACCATCCCGGTAGTACGAACCAAATCTTATATTTCGAGCCCCGAAGTACCTTACTTTAGGCTTCCTGGCTTTCAGAAGATAAAGAGAAATGATATTGTGGTGTTTAGTTGGCCAATAGATGAGTTCGAAAATATTGGTCCACCACCTTCTGGTTATGCCTATAAACCTATCGATAAAAAATCGAATTATGTAAAACGTTGTGTTGGTATTCCGGGCGATTCGCTTTCTATAAAAAACGGAAGTGTTTATATTAATGGAGAACCTTTAGAGTTGAATGATCGCGCGCGGTTACAGTTTGGTTATCAGGTGTTAACCAACAAGCCTTTAAACTTAGAGTTTGTAAAAGACCGCTATGATATTTCAGATATTTATCCTTTAAACCAAGAACGCACGGCCTACTTATTTCACGCAACAGATGCTGCCTTAGAGAAATTTAGAAATTATCCAGACGTTGTAAAAGTTGTAGCTATGAGTGAAATAGATAGTGGCTACGACCAAAATGTATTTCCGCATGATGCTCAATACGCCTTTAATAATAATTTCTTTGGCCCTATTTATATTCCAGAAGCAGGCAAGACAGTAGCTATTACTGCGGAAAGCATCCCTTTTTACAAACGTATCCTAGAAGTATATGAAGGGAGCGAAATGGGATTAGACAACAAGATTACCCAAAACGGAACTCAAGTACTATTAAACGGGCAACCCATTACCGAGTATACCTTTAAAATGGATTACTACTGGATGATGGGTGATAACAGAAACAACTCTCAAGACGCGCGTACCTGGGGATATGTGCCTTTTAATCACGTAGTAGGAAAACCAGTATTTGTTTGGGCAAGTTTCGACAATACAAACAGAGGTGTTTTTAACTGGAAACCTCGTTGGGACCGGTTCTTTACAACGGTTGGAGGAAATGGAGAGACAGTCTCTTATTTCAAATTTTTCTTAATTGCTTTGGTAGGACTCTTTGGTTTTAACTATTTCAGAAAGAAGCGTAAATCGGCTGCTAAATAAGCAATGTAAGCCATTACAAGGTTAAGATACTGTATGAAAACTGTTTTAGTACATCCTACGTATTTCCCTAGTATTGTGCAAATGGCGGCACTTGCACAGGCAGAAGCCGTTGTGTTTGAAGTTTGTGGTAATTACCAGAAACAAACCTACCGTAATCGCTGCTATATTGCACATACCAATGGAAAATTACTACTTAATGTTCCGGTAAAGCACAGCAAAGATAAAACCCGACAGAAAATGAGCGAAGTGGTTGCTGAAAACGCTTTTCCTTGGCAAAAAGAGCATTGGAGAAGTATTCAGAATGCATACAGAACATCTCCTTTTTTTGAATTTTACGAAGATGATTTAGCGCCTTTGTTTCAGACGCCTGTAACCACTATTCTAAATTTCAATTTAGCCATTTATGATGTGCTTGCTGAAATGGTCGGTTTGCAAGTCCCTGCTTCAAAAACAACTACTTATGAGGTCTCTCCAAACGTAACCGATTTAAGAAATTTGGCGATTGCCAAAAGTAAAATAGTTTATCCTTTAGACACCTATACTCAAGTTTTAGGAGCACACCACGAGTGGTTGCCTAATCTTTCCATTTTAGACCTACTCTTTAATGAAGGGCCAAATGCCCTACTCTATCTTGAAAGCCAGGATTTGAGCTTGTTAGCATAAACCATTGGTTTTGTACTATTTCAGTATCACCTTTGAAAATATAGGGTAATGATCAGAAAAGGTGGTCTTAAACCTATTAAAGCTTACAACCTCTAAATTTTCCGAAGCAAATATAAAATCAATGCGCATTGGGTAGAAGTCAAACATAAAGGTAGTACCAATTCCATTCCCTTTTTCTAAAAAAGTGTCTTGCATAGTAGCACTAAACAATCTATGTACATATGAAAAAGGCGTATTGTTGAAATCGCCCGCCAACAGAACCGGGTAGGGCGATTGTTCTTTATGAGCTAAAATTTCTTTGGCTTGTGCCTCTTGACGTACAAATGCAGAAGAAAGTCGCTGCCGTACCCGCTCCTTATCTTCGTCTTGCAGCTCTCCAACCGATGGAGCAATGCCAATAGACTGTAGGTGCAAATTATAAACTCTAACGGTGTCTGTGCCTACGAGAACATCTGCAAATAATGCATTGTTATGTGTCTTTTTAAAATCGAATGCCCCTTGGTTTACGATAGGATATTTAGAATAAATAGCATGCCCAAAGTTATTGGTGCTTCTGGCGTGAATGTATTTATAAGGGTATTCTGAAAAATCTGTGTCATTTTTACCATAAAATTCTTGAAGGCAAATAATATCGGGCATTTCGCTCGCAAGAATATTAGACAAGGTTGTTGAAGCTTCCTTTAGGGTGTTTCCTTCTTCATAAAGATTAAACAAGTGAACGTTGTATGAAAGAATACTCAGAGATGTGTCTGTTTCAGCAACGATCCCTTCTGACGAGAATTTATAAAACGGGTTAAAGACAAAATATGCAATTAATAAGGCTATAGCCGATAATAAAAATGCTCGTTTCCTTCTTAATAACCAATAGAGTAAAAAGAAAAAATTAAGACCTAATAAGGGTGAAACTGCAAGGCTAAGTATAGAGAGTGTAGGCGATTGGCTGGGTGGCACAAAGGGTAAAAAAAAACTTAGTATTAATAAAAATACTGTCAGGGAGTTAACCCAAAATAAAAGCTTTCCGAAAAACCCCAATTTTTTCATGTACTAAATATCGCTACTCTTTTCCTGCCTTAAACAAAAAATCTTTTTCCGCTTTGGTCAAACTATCGTACCCACTCTTGCCAATTTTATCTAGAATAGCGTCAATTTTTTTTTGGTTGGCAGTAACAGGAGACTTGCTACTAGAACGACTTGAAGCGGTAGTTGTTGTGCGATGTACCTTTTTAAATGGTTTTTGTTTTCGGGTTTTAAAAAGATTTGTGAACCAGTCTATCGTGGCTTCAAACCATTTACCAATATCGTTACCTTTTGCCAGCTGTTTTGCATAAACATATCCGAAGAGAGCGCCGCCTAAGTGTGCTAGCATACCTCCTTCATTGCCAGCCACAGGCAACCTAATTAAATCCATTAGCACTAGAAAAACTGCAATGTGCCAAAGTTTAATATTCCATTTAAACAAACGCATTTCTGCATTGGGTGTATACGTAGCAATAAAGACAATGATAGCAGTTACAGAACCAGATGCTCCAATTAAGTCACTACGTGAGTTTTCAAACACTGGAAATAGGTTATAGCTTACTACGTATAGTAATCCGCCAAAAATTGCTCCTAGCAGATATATGGTTAACAAACGTTTACCCGTAAATAGATTAAGCACATAATTTCCGAAGTAATACAACCACAGCATATTAAATAGTAAATGCCAAAAACCAAAATGCAAGAAGCTGTAGGTGAGAAATGCCCAAGGCTGTACTATAACCTCTGAGATGGCATCTGGCAGCATAAACCATGCTACTAGGCTCTTTGGGGCTATTTGCATAAAAAAAGCTGTCAATCGTACTACTAAAAAAATAAGAAGATTCACCACAATCAACTTAATGACTACGTTCGCGGTTTTGAATTGATATGACAGATTGTTCGTGTTCATGGTTGCATTTAATTCCAGCGGGTACTATTAAAGCTATTCTTTTTCCAATAATACGCCATAATAAAACCTGCAATAGCTCCTCCAACATGCGCAAAGTGCGCTATAGGCCCGATAGAGTATGATGTAAGTCCAAAAAACAGGTCCATGGCTATAACACCAGGTACAAAATATTTCGCTTTAATAGGTATGGGTAAAAAGATGAGCATAAGCGGTGTGTTTGGAAACGTCATAGCAAAAGCTACCAATATTCCGTAGAGGGCACCCGAAGCTCCAAGCATTACCGAGTTGAACGGCTGTAAAATATCCATAGTTCCTTCTTGCCCACCAAGAACAGTTTCCCAGCGCGTATCGTACATATAGGCTCCAGAATTTAATGTTTCAAATATTTCGGCACGGTCAAAGCCAGCGGCTATTAAAGTATCTAAGGCGCTATTAAATTGAAAATATAAGATTCCCGTATATAGCAGTAGCGACCCTAATCCTGCTGAGATGTAAAAGAAAATAAACTTCTTTTTACCCCACATTTGTTCAAGGGGTGTACCAAACATCCACACTCCAAACATGTTGAAGAGTATATGATAAAATGCAATGCCTCCCCCCTGTTCATAGCTGGCATGCATAAACATATGGGTAATAATTTGCCAAGGTTTAAATCCGTCACTTAACGGAAAGTGCATGGCAAATAAATTAGTCATTACATCACCATTCTTTCCAATAAGTAGTGTGGCTACCCAGAAAATCACGTTTATGATAATGATATGTTTAACGGTATCGCTTATTCTATTCATCTATTGAAACTTTTTATCGAGGTCGTTTGCGTCTATAGTAACAAGTACGGCCGTATTATCTGGTGAAACACTTGGTTCTTTGCATGCAAACAGGCGGTGTACCAAATGTTCTTGTGCTTCTTTACTTAAGGTAGTTCCAGATTTTATCGCCATGCTTTTCGCCATGCTCTTCGCAAGCAAATCGTTCTGACTAAACCCGGCGTCTGGTACTTCTTCTTTAATATCTCTAACCAACTTTTCTAATGTACTTCCAGCTAGACTCTCTGTAAGTGATATAGGCAAGCCTGTAAGCTGTATAGTGTCTTCTTCTGTTTCACCAAATACAAACCCGGTGTGCTCTAGTGCTTCCTTAAGACTTTCAAGTATCACCAAATCTGGTTTCGAAAAGTGTAACTGTAATGGAAATAAAAGTTGTTGGCTCACTCCTTCGTTTACCGTTATATTTTTTAGTAATTCTTCGTACAACACTCTATAATGAGCCAAATGCTGATGAATTACAAGCATCCCGTTTTTTATGGTGCTAATGATGTATTTATTCTGAAGTTGAAATGTAGTATGTGTTGTTTGTTCTTCGGAAGTAGTAAAAAGACTACCCGTAATTTCGTCACTCTCGTACTCTACATTATCAAAAGCACTACTCGTATCTATATCTGAAGGTTTTGAAAGCACATCGTCATCTTTCAGTCCAACATACAACGATTCCCATTGTGGTTGTTTTTTCTCCCGCTTAAAAGGAAAGCTGATGTTACGTTGTTTAGGAGTTGTATCTTCTACAAACGGATTAAAACTACTATCTACTTCAATTTTAGGGGCAGAAGGATGCTTTTTAGCGTACGAATATGGTGTTTCAAACCCGGTATCTTTATTAAAATCGAGTACGGGAGCCACGTTAAATTGCCCAAGTGCATGTTTTATGGTAGCCCGTAACATAGCATAAATACTATGTTCATCGTCAAATTTAATTTCAGTTTTAGTAGGATGAATGTTTATATCGATAGACTTTGGGTCTACTTCTAAAAATAAAAAATACCCGGGATGCGTTCCTTGCTTTAGAAGTCCTTCAAATGCTGCTGAAACAGCGTGGTGTAAATACGGACTCTTTATAAACCTATTGTTTACAAAAAAGAACTGCTCTCCTCTACTCTTTTTTCCAAATTCTGGTTTTAGTGCGAAGCCCGAAACTTTTACAATTTCGGTATCCTCTGCAACAGGAACCAGTTTCTCGTTCGTCTTATTTCCGAAGATATTCACAATACGCTGTCTGCTATTACTCACAGGCAAGTTAAATAGCGCATTGTCGTTATGCGTTAGAACTAAGGCTATTGAGGGGTGTGCGAGAGCAACGCGGTGAAACTCATCGATGATATGTCGCATTTCTACGGCATTACTTTTTAAAAAGTTACGCCTTGCAGGAATGTTATAGAATAAGTTTTTTACTGAAATAGTCGTACCATTTGGAGCTACTGCAGGTTCTTGAGAAGTCACCTGACTTCCTTCTATAGCGATTTCGGTACCAACTTCGTCTTCTTCTCGCTTTGTTTTTAACGTAACATGCGCAATGGCTGCAATGGAGGCAAGTGCTTCTCCACGAAATCCTTTGGTGCTGAGATTAAATAAATCGTCTGCAATTTTTATCTTACTGGTAGCGTGCCGTTCAAAACTAAGGCGGGCATCTGTGGTAGACATACCAATACCGTTGTCTGTAACTTGCACAAGTGTTTTTCCTGCGTCTTTTACAATAAGGGTAATACTTGTTGCTTTCGCATCAATGGCATTTTCTAGCAATTCTTTTACTACAGAAGCTGGGCGTTGCACCACTTCTCCAGCAGCAATTTGATTGGCAACATGATCGGGCAATAAGGCTATGATATCTGCCATGCAGAGTGCTAACTAAAAATTGTAAGGTCAAAGTCTAAAATCCATAAACAAACAAATACAAGAATTAACACAATGACAAGAATGGTTCTGTTAAATCCAGCATTACCTCTATTACGGCTTGCGTATCGAGCATCGCGCCAATGAGAACCAAAATCGTTTTTATTGTATGTTTCGTAGTACTTCTCAAACTTATTGGCGAAGTTGTACTCGTTGGCATCTTCTTTCCCCTTGTAGTAACGCGGAGTATAGTTGAAACGATTGTTGGGTTTGGTACGTTTTAAAAAGCTAACTTTCATATTGCTCGTATTACCTTCAAATGTACTTAAAATGTAGCAGTTTTTGAAGCGGTTTCACGAGGAATGTATTAACAATTTTTGTACCACGTTTTGTAAGACATATGTAAGTGTGAGTGGTAAGGGGTAGATTTTATTTAAAGATGCTTTCTATCTATTTATAGAATTTTGCATCTTTTCGCAACTGTGCCATTTTAATAGCGGCAATAGCGGCTTCTGTTCCTTTGTTGCCGTGTTTACCACCACTTCGGTCTATAGACTGTTGTATAGTATTATCGGTAAGCACACAGAATATTACAGGTATATCGCCTTGTACATTAAGATCTTTAATGCCCTGCGCCACGGCCTCACATACATAGTCAAAATGTTTAGTTTCACCTTGAATAACGCTACCAATTGCAATCACTGCATCTAGCATGTCGAAGCTTTGGGTCATTTTCTTACAACCATAAATTAGCTCGTAGCTCCCAGGAACATTCCATCGTACGATGTTCTCTTTTTGTCCGCCACAATCTAAAATAGCATCAAAAGCTCCTTGAAACATCCCTTGGGTGATGTTCTCATTCCATTCAGAAACAACAATCCCAAACCGAAAATCTTTCGCGTTTGGGATTGCAGTCTTATCGTAAACCGATAAATTGTTGTTTGTAGTTGCCATATTTATTGCCCGAGAAGCCGGGAAATTTTTACTGCATTGCTTCTACAGCACCTTTATAACCTTTTGCCTTTGTTGCTTCGGCAGAAGTAGGATAGTTTTCATCTAGCGCAGCAAAATGTTTTAAGGCAACATCTGCTTTTCCTAAATTCATAGCTATTACACCTGCTTTCAGTAAGAACCTTGGAGTTGTTACTTCATTGGTTCTCATTGAAGCGGCTTCTTCGTAATATTTTAATGCTTCTTCCTTCTGGTCTAATTGCGCAAAGGCATCACCTATTGCACCTTTTGCCAATGGGGCTAGCATTTCATCATCACTTTTAAAATTATCTAAGTGGTTGATTGCTTCTTGGTATTTGCTTGTACTTAAATAAGCCATCCCCGCGTAGTACTCTGCAAGATTTCCTGCTTTGGTACCACCATAGTTGTCTATAATTTCAAGAAAGCCATATTTTCCTCTACCACCATTTAAAGAAAGGTCGTATAAAGAATCTTTTACTGCCGAAGTATTACTAAGCGCTTGCTCAAAAAACTCCTGTGCCTGAAACATTTCGTTCATGGCCTCAGTCTCCTTTGGCTCCTGAACCCATTGCTGATAGCCTAAATATCCTAAAACCGCAACTGCGATCACTCCAACCACAGTTAAGATGGCTTTCTGGTTTTTTTCTACCCAAGCCTCCGTTTTGGATGCACCTTCATCTAAGGTGTTAAACACCTCTGCCGTTGCACTACCGTCTTCGATAACTTCTTCTTTCTCTGCTTTGGTCTTAGGCTTATAGCCTCTCTTTTTATATGTAGCCATTATTTTTGGTTTACTAACGCGCAAAAATAAAATTTTTATTAGAAATTAAAAGGGAAAAAAGTTCTTATTTTTCAATAATTTGCAGCTAGATTTCTGCGGAAATTTTATTCATTCACAAAAACTACAATCCCTTTGTTTGCATGCACTTAACTTCTGTTTCACTTATTAACTACAAGAATTTTGAAGCCGAAAGTTTTCAGTTCGACCCTAAGATTAACTGTTTTGTTGGTAAAAACGGTGTTGGAAAGACCAATGTTTTAGACGCAATCTATCATCTTTCCTTCGGAAAAAGCTATTTCAACCCAATTACAGGACAAAACATAAAACACGGTGAAGATTTCTTTGTTATTGAAGGAAACTACCAGAAAAATGACCGAGATGAAAAGGTAATTGTTAGCGCAAAAAGTGGGCAAAAAAAACTAATTAAGCGAAATGGCAAGGCGTATGAAAAGTTTAGTGAGCATATAGGATTTCTTCCGTTGGTAATAATTTCTCCGGCAGATCGAGATCTCATAACGGAAGGCAGCGATACTAGGCGAAAATTTATGGACGGTGTTATTTCACAAGGAGATCCTCACTACCTCCATACTCTTATTAATTATAACAAAGTACTTGCGCAGCGTAACGCATTACTCAAATACTTTGCTGCAAATAGAACATTTAATGGCGACCAACTAAGTATTTACGACACTCAACTACATGAGTTGGGCACCCCAATATTTGAAAAACGAGCGGCTTTTGTAAAAGAATTCACCCCTATTTTTCTAGAACGCTATACCTCTATTAGCAACGGTTCTGAAAAAGTGAGTCTAAGCTACAGGAGTCAGCTAGCAGAACAACCGTTATCACAGCTGTTACAAGAAAACCAATCGAAAGACAAACTAACGCAGTACAGTAATTTTGGGATTCATAAAGATGATCTAAAGTTTAAGATAGATGAATTTCCTGTGAAGAAATTTGGATCACAAGGACAACAAAAATCGTATTTAATTGCATTGAAATTGGCACAATTCGATTTTATAAAAACACAAAGTAAAGAGACGCCTATTCTATTGTTAGACGATATTTTCGACAAACTAGACGAGCAACGCGTGGCCCAGCTCATTTCTTTGGTAGACAATGCACATTTCGGACAACTATTTATAAGTGATACCCACCCAGAACGCACCGAAGCGATTGTTAAGGAAGTAAGTCAGACCTATAAAATGTTTCTATTAGCTAGGGAATGATAAAGGCGTTTCGATAACAGATTAACCGCGATAACTCTAGAACCAAAACACATGAAAAAATTTCTATTCATAACAAGTTGCATCGTACTATTTTCTTCCTGCGGAAAGCAAGATATAGTGATAAACAAAGAAAATCTTAATGGCTATTGGACTATAGAAAAAGTAGTTTTAACAGATGGCAATGAAAAGAAGTTTCAGATGAGTACGACAGTAGATTTTATTGAGGTAAATGGCAATGCTGGTGTTCGCAAAAAAATGCAACCCAGACTTGATGGTACTTTTATAACGAATAATGACGCAGAAACATTTCAGCTAAAGGTAGAAGACGATAGTTTACGAATGTATTATAAAACCCCATACGATTCGTGGAAAGAAACAGTGTTAAAAGCAAAGGATAGTAGTTTAGTAGTCTTAAATAGTGATGGAAAAACGTACTTTTACAAGAAGTTTGAAAAATTTGATTTCAACTAATTTACTACACATTTAAAGAATATGGCCAAGAGAAACGCAGAAGAAACTCCAATAGGTGATGTTTTAAAGCAATTTATTTCATCCAATCGGTTGGAAAAAGGATTAGATAAGGTTTCTATTCAGGATGCTTGGCACAATGTACTGGGGGAAGCTATCTCAAAATACACAACAGCTATTTCATTAGACCGAGATACGCTATATGTGAGTTTAAGTTCTTCTGTACTTAGGGAGGAGCTAAGTTATGGAAAAGAAAAAATCATAAAACTTCTTAATGAAGAAGTGAACAAAACGTTAGTAACCAAATTGATTTTACGTTAACTAGAAGTAATCACCTTTCTACACAACCAACAAAAAAACCCTTCCACCAATAATGCAGAAGGGTTTGTACTAAAATTTCAGAATATATCTTAGAACATCTCGCGTCCTGAAAAATGAAATGCTCCTTCAATAGCAGCGTTTTCGTCACTATCACTTCCGTGAACAGCGTTTTCGCTTATAGAATCTGCAAACATTTTACGAATGGTACCTTCTGCAGCATCTGCTGGGTTAGTAGCACCAATAAGTGTACGGAAATCTTCTACCGCATTCGCTTTTTCTAAAATGGCAGCCACAATTGGTCCTCTTGTCATATATTCTACCAACTCACCAAAAAATGGACGCTCTTTGTGCACACCGTAAAACTCTTGGGCATCGGCCAAAGTCATTTGTGTTAATTTCATTGCAACGATTCGGAAACCGCTCGCTGTAATTTTCTCTAAAATAGCACCAACGTGTCCTTTTTCAACACTGTCTGGCTTTAACATTGTAAACGTTCTATCTGTTCTCATAGGTTTTTAAAATTTTGGCAAAAATAGGTATTTAATACACAATGACAAGTGCTTAACAATTGTTTAATAATGGCTTTTTATATGAAATTGAATTATAAGTCTTAGAAAAAGGATAAATCGTATCTTCGCATTCTATGAAAAATGAATTGGCGCATCAAGTAAAACAACTCCTTAACACCTCCAAACAAATTGTTATTGTAGGACATAAAAATCCTGACGGAGACGCAATAGGTTCATGTTTAGCTCTTTCTCAATTTTTAGATCAGCTTGGGCATAAAACGCAGGTTATCATGCCAAATGACTTCCCAGATTTTTTAAAATGGATGCCTGGATGTCAAGATATCATCATCTACGATAAACAAAAAGAAACAGCAGAAGCCCATCTAACTGCAGCCAATATAGTTTGTACATTAGACTTTAACGCTTTAGATCGTGTAGGAGAAATGCAAGGTGCCTTAGAATCATGTCAAGCTACTTTTGTGATGATAGATCACCATCAAGCGCCAGGAGCGTACGCCGCCGTTACATATAGTGATGTACGTATGAGCTCTACTGCCGAAATGGTCTATCATTTTATAGCAGGATTAGACGGATTGGAACTTTTGTCTCCGTCTATGGCAACAAATCTATACACAGGAATCATGACCGACACAGGAAGCTTTCGGTTTCCGGCCACCTCTCCTACTACCCATAAGGTAATTGCGCATCTCATGGAGGCCGGTGCTAATGGCACTCAAATTCATGAAAATATTTACGACACAAATACTCCAGACCGATTAAGACTTCTTGGTCTTGCCTTGCAAAACATGAAGATCTTAGAGCCTTATAACGCAGCATACATTACGCTTTCTCAAGAAGAATTAGACAGTAATAATTTTAAAAAGGGCGATACAGAAGGGTTTGTAAACTATGCACTTTCTGTATTGGGGGTTAAATTTGCTGTGATTTTTATTGAAAGCAAGCAAGATGCTATTGTAAAAATTTCATTCAGAAGTAAAGGTGCCTTTTCGGTAAATGAATTTGCACGAACTCATTACAACGGTGGAGGGCACACAAATGCCGCTGGGGGCAGAAGCAACAAATCGTTGCAAGAAACCGTTACTGAATTTATTAGTATATTGCCGAACTATAAAAATGCCCTGAATACCAATGCATAAATTTTCTTACGTCCTACTATTGCTCATGCTTGTGGTATCTTGTAAAAGTCCAGAAGCACGCAGGCCCGAACAGCGCTTTTCAGGGAGTTTTATTAAAAAATCTGCCGAGAGAAACAAAGAATTGTACCAAAAAGAAGAGGCATTTATTACGCAACTTATCGCTCAAAGCCCAGATACAGAATTTGAATCGTCTCCTAATGGCTTTTGGTATTTCTACAATAGTAAAGACACGTTAGCAACTGCGGTGCCAAAAAAAGGAGACGTAGTGACATTTACGTATAATGTGAAAGACCTTAAAGGCGCTACCATTCTAACTGAAGCTGATAATGGACTGCAACACTATAAGATAGATGAAAGCAATCAAGAGCTTATTTCAGGAATTAGAGATGGGCTTAAGTTAATGAAGGAAGGTGAGACAATTACCTTTATATTTCCATCGTACAAAGCATACGGATATTATGGTATAGAAGAAAAACTTGCCACAAATACACCTATTCAAAGTACAGTGACCTTAAAATCGATTGAAACAACAGAGAATAACTAAAACAAAATTTGATTAAAAGATGAAAAAAATATCGCTTTATGCCCTTGTTATTTTAACCTTGGCAGTAACCATGACAGCTTGTGAAGACAAGTATCCAGAATTAGGAGATGGAGTTTATGCCGAATTTATTACGAATAAAGGAACTTTCGTAGCAAAACTATATAACGAAGAAACACCACTTACAGTGGCAAACTTCGTAGGGTTAGCTGAAGGGAAAAATGAAATGGTAGATTCTACCTATAAAGGAAAGCCTTACTTTAACGGACTTACCTTTCACCGTGTCATGAAAGACTTTATGATTCAAGGAGGAGATCCTTTGGCAAGTGGAATGGGGAACCCAGGATATGTATTCCCAGATGAATTTGTAGATACACTAAAACACGACAGACCCGGAATTTTATCAATGGCCAATGGAGGTCCTGATAACAATGGAAGTCAGTTTTTTGTGACTGTAAAGCCTACACCGTGGCTAGATGGCAAGCATTCTGTTTTTGGAGAGATTGTAATTGGATACGACATTGTAGAAGCAATTAGCTTAGTTCCGGTGACAAAACCTGGCGACAAACCTATTGACGATGTCATCATGCAGGAGGTAAATATTATCAATAAAGGAAATCAGAAAGTGATGAACTTTAGCGATAAAATGGCCGATATTGAAGCTGAAGAAAAAGCGAAGCTTGAACAAATGAACAAAATGAAGAGTGATAAAGCTCAGATGTTTGTAGCCAAAAAGGGAGAAGCAACCGAATTAGATTCTGGTTTAAAAATGCTATACACTGAAAAAGGTGATGGCCCACAACCAGCAATTGGTGATAAAGTACTAGTACATTGTACAGGCTACCTTACTAATGGAGACCTTTTCTTTACTACCTATAAGGATGTAGCCATAGACTATGACGTGTTAAACCCTAGAAACCCATACGACCCATTAACAACAGATTATAGTCCAGAAGCACAGCTCATTGCTGGTTTTAGAGAAGGACTGTTGGATATGAAATTTGGTGACAAAGCCCTCATGTATATCCCGTCACACCTAGGATATGGCGAAGCTGGAAACCCAAGAGCTAGAATACCAGGAAATACCGATCTGGTATTTGAAGTCGAACTCGTTGGACCAGCCAACTAATAATTTTTAAAAGCCCCAAGTTTGGGGCTTTTTTAATGCCTAAAATTAACTTCTTCCTTATTTAAAAAGTATATTTGCCGCTTTTTCAAGGGAATACTTATGTGGCAGAAAACAATAAAGAACTTTACTCAGAATCCCAAGAACGATATTCTTTCTGGATTAACCGTAGCACTTGCGCTGGTTCCAGAGGCAGTTGCATTTGCATTTGTTGCAGGAATAGACCCATTAGTGGGACTCTATGGCGCATTTATGATGGGAATTATTACAGCCCTATTTGGTGGGCGCCCAGGAATGATATCTGGTGCTACTGGAGCCATGGCTGTAGTAATGGTTCATCTTATTTCGAAAGGGAACGAAGTTGGTGAAGCATTAGCCACTCCAATAGAAAACCTAGGTTTACAATGGTTATTTATTACCCTACTTGCCGTTGGTGGTATTCAAATATTAGCGGGTGTACTTCGCTTGGGTAAATTTGTACGTTTAATTCCGCATCCTGTAATGATGGGCTTTGTGAATGGTCTCGCCATTGTGATATTTAAGTCGCAATTAGGTCTATTTCCTGAAGTTGCAGTAGAGGGAATTTCAATAGTAAACAATACTGGAGAATGGTTTAGTGCTTTGTTTAGCAATCAAGACTTCTGGATTATGCTTGGTCTAGTTGCACTAACCATGGCCATAATGTACGGCCTGCCTAAGCTTACAAAAAAAATACCTGCCGCGCTTACAGCTATTATAATTGTAGCGGCCTTGGTTATCTTCGGAAAGATTGACGTAAGCACCGTAGGTTCTTTTATTAGAGATGGTGGCGGTGATGGTCTACAAGGCGGACTGCCTACCTTCCAAGATCAAATTTTCACATTATTTTACACACTACAAGATAATATATGGACAGTTTTATCGTATGCCTTTATTCTTGCTGCAATTGGTTTAATAGAATCACTAATGACCTTAAGCCTTATAGATGAAATGACCGAGACAAGAGGTAGTGGTAACCGTGAATGTGTAGCGCAAGGAGGTGCAAATATTCTTAACGGACTCTTTGGCGGTATGGGCGGATGTGCAATGATTGGTCAGAGTATTATTAATATAAATTCTGGCGGACGTGGAAGGCTTTCGGGTACTATTGCCGCAGTTGCGTTGCTTTGCTTTGTATTATTTGGTGCGCCATTAATCGAGCAAATTCCTATTGCTGCACTGGTTGGGGTAATGTTTATGGTAGTGATTGGTACGTTTGCTTGGAGTAGCTTTAGAATTCTTAATAAAATTCCTTTAACAGATGCTATTGTATTAATTGCCGTATCGGCCATAACTGTATGGCAAGATTTAGCGATTGCTGTTATTGCTGGGGTAATTATGAGCGCATTGTCATTTGCATGGAAAAGTGCTACAATGATTCGTGCACGCAAACACATAAAAGAAGATGGCACCAAGGTATATGAAATCTGGGGGCCCTTATTCTTTGGATCTACAACGGCGTTTAATAGTAAATTTGACGTAAATGGAGATCCAAAACACGTAGAAATAGATTTCATTGAATCTAAAATTTCAGATCATTCTGGTGTTGAAGCCTTACGAAACTTAGCAAATAAGTACATTGACAGCGGTAAAAAGGTAACGCTCACACACCTTAGCCCAGATTGCAAAGCCATGCTTCTAAAATGGAACCCAGAATTTAGTACCATTATTCAAGACGCAATTGATGACCCTCGCTACCACGTAGTAACAGACATGATGGATTCTGAAGTTTAACTTAGCAGTTTCTAGCCCTATACATTTTAATAAATTTATCAAATATTTATGATTTGATATGTTTTACCACTGTCTTTATATATTACATTCGTCCTCTTTTTAAAAAGTTATAAATGAAGAATTTAGCTTGTAAATTAATCTTAGGTATCGCTTTAATTTCGTTAAACGCAGCCATCGCTCAAACTGATTCAACAGCTGTAAAGACAACAGATTCGGTTGAAATTCAGCAAAAAAATATTCAAAAAAAACTCGCTGATCTCGAAAAACAAAGGCTTTTAGATTCTATTCGGAAAGTTGACTTACAGCAACAAATTGCTTCATTACAGACTGATGACACCTATAAACGTAGCGAACTTCAACAACAAATAAACACTCTTAACCAGCAAGAAGAAGCTTTACTCCTTCAGAAAAAATTAGAAATTGCCGCGTTAAGAAAGAGCACTAAAGGACACCCAGTAATAGGCTTCTTTAATGACACCTTATTTCTAATTCACACAAAATTAGGAAGCTTTTCGGCCAAAGAACGTGCAGAGGTAATAACAACTAGAATAAAAAGATTACCAGACAACCGCGATTTCAGTGTTGATTCTCTAAAAATAGTAGAAGCCGAAGCAACATTTGATGTGGTGTATGGAGAAGATAGTGTAATTAGTATCTCTCAAAATGACGCCCTTTGGGAAGAAACAACCACAGCCGAGTTAGCAAACGTCTACAAAACTAAGATTAGCGATGCAGTACTGCGCTATCAAGAAGAAACAAGTATTTGGACCCTGTTAATCAATATCGGACTAGCACTACTAGTACTTGTAGCTATCTGGTTTCTCATAAAATATATCGCACGATTCTTTCAGTGGACAGCTAAAAAAATTGAAGGGGAAGAAAATAAACGTATAAAAGGAGTAAAAATTAAAGAGTATACTCTGTTTGATGCAAAGCGTCAGGTTGGTGCATTTTTATTCTTAAATAAAATTTTAAAATGGATTACGCTTCTTTTTGCTATTTACATCACTTTACCTATTCTGTTTGGTATCTTTCCTTGGACTAGAAATTTTGCAGACACGCTTTTTGGCTATGTACTCAACCCGGTAAAGTCTATTCTATCAAGCATTTGGGACTACCTCCCTAACCTTATAACCATAATAGTAATTGTATTTGTTTTTAGGTACGTTTTAAAGGGTGTACACTTTCTAAAAAATGAAATTGCACAAGGAAATTTAAAAATCAATGGTTTTTATCCAGATTGGGCAAATCCTACATACCAAATTGCACGCGTACTTATCATTGCTTTTATGATTGTGTCTATTTGGAGGTACATTCCAGGAAGTGATTCTCCTGTATTTCAAGGGATTTCTGTTTTTCTTGGGTTCTTATTCACGTTTGGTTCAGCGGGTTCGCTTTCAAATATCATTGCCGGATTGGTGCTTACCTATATGCGATTATTTACCATAGGTGACCGTGTAAAAATTGGAGAAGTTACAGGTGATGTAATTGAGAAATCATCGCTAGTAACTAGAGTACGTACAGTTAAAAATGAAATTATCTCAATCCCAAATAGTACGGTAATGAATAGTCATACTATAAATTATAGTAGCGATGCACCCGAAAAAGGATTAATCATTCACAGTACCGTGACAATTGGATATGACGTTCCTTGGAAAAAAATGCATGAAACGCTTATTGAAGCTGCCAAAAGAACAGATTTGGTGTTGGAAAACCCAGAACCTTTTGTACTACAAACTAGTTTAGAAGATTTCTACGTTGCATATCAAATTAATGCTTACGTTCGTGAAGCAAATAAGCAAGCTGCTATTTACAGCAACCTACATCAAAACATTCAGGATGTTTGTAACGAAAATGGTATTGAAATTTTATCACCACACTATCGTGCTGCTAGAGATGGTAATACAACAACTATTCCCGAGAATTACCTACCAAAAGACTACAAAGCACCTTCGTTCCGTTTTATGAATAAAAAGGAGTAGTATCAAAACGTATGAAATTAAAAAGCTGCATTCCGTGATTAAGAGAATGCAGCCTTCCGTTTTTGATTGATGAATTTAATAGATTACATCATACTATAATCTAGTTTCTTTAAGAGCGGATCGCCCACTTGGCTTGAAAAGACCATATCAGTAATTGCATGATATTTTCTAGCAGGGCCTCTGCCCTTCTGATCTCTCCAGAGTTTTGATAAGGTTGTCATAATAGGTTTCGTTTTTTGAATGCTGATTGATGCTCGAGATTACGTATCTATCGGTAACGTCTCTTACTGTTCCAAGCATAGGCTTTAGATTGTTTTACTCTCGATGTTAATGCATCGCTGTCTAAGGTTCTCATAATAATAGTTTTAAAGGGTTATATTAAAGAGACGCTTAACTTTTATTTTTGTTACAGTACTATGTATTACAAAGTAGTATTTTAACATATTTTAACAATCTTAGCATGTTGTAGCTACATGCCAAAACCTACTAAATAGGTTGTAATTCGATAAAATTTCAGCTTAATAAAAGACCTACAATGCACTAGCATTTACCGTGAGAAGTTAAGGAAGTAGCGCAATTAGCGAGGGTGTTCCCTAATAAATAGTTTTGTAATTATTCTATGAAAGAATGTTTTCTTGGAAATATCAGTTCCGTTAATTCTAGCTTTTTCAATTTTGTACTTTACCAGAATTGATATTGCGGCCACTCCACCTATCACTAACATTACTGATATTATAATAGCATAATAGGTATCTCCCATCAGATAGTCTTTAACAGACCACAATGTATATCAAACAAAAGAGCCAATAAGAATGTTAAAATGTCATTTCGATTAAAATGTACATTTTTTTGATAAAAGACATTCTTCTAGCCAAGTTTCCTCATCAATATTTTACATTTTGTATTTGAAGAATAAAATCTAAGTAGCATTTGGCTAAGAAATCCTAAGTCCGTTTTCTACCTTAAGTCCAGGGTGCAGCAAGGTTACATCTTTGTTGTTAACCGCGCCTAAAAGTAAACACTCGCTCATAAATGGTCCTATTTGTTTCTTCGGAAAGTTTACGACAGCCACAATTTGTCTCCCTAACAGTGCTTCCTTAGTGTACAAGGTAGTAATCTGAGCAGATGATTTTAGCACACCTATTTCAGCACCAAAATCAATTTTAAGCTTATATGAAGGATTTCTAGCTTCCGGAAAGTTGGCGACCTCTATAATGGTACCCACTCGCATCTCTACTTTTTCAAAATCTTGCCAAGATAAATCACTCATCGTGGGTAATTTTAAGTTTTTTACGCATCTCTTCAGAAATGTATGTTCCAGCCGCACTATAATTATCTACAAGCAGTCCTTTCCTTCCGTCTGAAGTCTCAATAGCAAATAATATAGAATTGTCTCCAGGATCAGTCATTCCCTCAAACCGAAAGTATCTAACTACTTCACAGTCTCCTGCTTTCCATTCTTGTTTTAATCCTTTTGACACGATTCCTTCTTCTACCAAATTAAAATCTTCGGTATATCCTTCTTTTTGTAATTGTGCAATCGCTACCGAAAGCGAACTATATCCATGATCCATAATACATTGGTTTTCATTAAAGATACATAGGCAAATAGAGACTTTCAAATTTTTATAAAACCTTTAATATATTACAACAATACTGTATACACAGAGAGAACGTGTAGAATTGTATCTTTGTATGTAACACACCAAACCAATTTTCTACTAATAAAGAAAGATATTTTATGGCCTTAACTCCTTCCACCATGTTGCCATTAGGCACGGTTGCTCCAGATTTTACACTTATAGATGCTAGTACCAACAAACCAGTTAGTCTAGCCGAAATACAAGGCGAAAAGGGAACTATAGTCATGTTTATATGCAACCACTGCCCTTTTGTAAAACATGTAAATGAAGAATTAGTACGTGTTGCAAACGACTATCGCGTAACAGGTTTTGGTTTTGTTGCCATTAGTAGTAATGATGTAGAAAAATACCCGCAAGACGGCCCAAGATATATGTGGGACGTGGCTAGAAACGAAAACTACCCATTCCCGTATCTATTTGACGAAACACAAGAAGTTGCCAAAGCATTCGATGCCGCGTGCACACCCGATTTTTACTTATTTGACGATGCTCTTAAACTTGTTTATCGTGGACAACTAGACAATTCTCGTCCCGGAAACGGAATTCCGGTAAACGGTCGAGACCTTCGGGAAGCAATAGACAATATATTGAATAACCATCCGCAGCGCGAAGAACAAAAGCCAAGCATGGGCTGTAATATTAAGTGGAAATAAGAGCTAGTCTAATACGTTCAACTTTGCAAAACGTAAAAGCAGTTTTTTCAAGCCGCCATTTTCAAAATTAATTTCTGCTTTGGTATCGGCTCCAACGCCTTCAATCTTGGTGATTTTACCTTTCCCAAAACGTACGTGCTCCACAAAGGTGCCAACGGCAAGGTTGGATGCTGCAGGATTAAAATCTTTACTCGCACTACTTTTAACAGGTCGTAATCTTCTCAACTTTCGAAGTTGTTCTTCGGTTGGGCCTTTAGGCGGTGTTCCTGAAGTTGGTTTTTTTAAACGCAACTTGCTATGGTCTACTTCCTCAAATATATCGGCATCGATTAAGGGTTTGTAGCGATGTTCGGTAATGGGAGTTAAATATTCTAAAAAACTAGCGTCAATCTCTTCAATAAATCTGCTAGGTTCTGCATCTATTAATTTCCCCCAACGGTATCTACTCTGCGTATAGGTTAAATACGCTTGCTTTTCAGCTCGGGTAAGTGCTACATAAAACAAACGACGCTCTTCTTCCAATTCTGCTCGAGTACTCATACTCATCCCACTTGGAAAAAGTTCTTCTTCCATTCCTACTATATATACATACGGAAATTCTAGCCCCTTTGCCAAGTGTACTGTCATAAGCGCCACTCGATCTTCATCGCCTTTGTCATTATCTAAATCGGTTGCCAACGCCACATCTTCAAGGAATTCTGCTAAAGAGCCTGTAGTATCGGCTAGTTCTTTTTGTTCTTCAACAAAATCGCGCATCCCGTTTAATAACTCTTCTATGTTTTCGATACGAGCAATACCTTCAGGCGTTCCGTCTTTTTTTAGCTCTGTTACCAGACCTGTCTTCTTGGTTACATGTTCGGCTATTTGAAACGCATCGTAGTTCTGATTGATTACCTGAAAGCTCTCAATCATAGTAGTAAAATTCTGTAGCTTATTTTTAGTACCACTATTAATTTTTAAGTCAATTTTATCAATAGCCTTCATCACTTCAAAAATAGACCTCTGGTAATGATTGGCTGCTACCGTTAATTTTTCTACTGTCGTTTGGCCTATGCCACGCGCCGGATAATTGATTACCCGTTTTAATGCTTCTTCATCTTTCGGATTTAGAATAAGACGTAAATAAGAAATTACATCTTTAATTTCTTTACGCTGGTAAAAGCTCAATCCGCCATAAATTCTGTAAGGAATATCCTTTTTACGAAGCGCATCTTCCATAGCACGAGATTGTGCATTGGTTCTGTACAGAATAGCAAAATTTCCAAAGCTAGACTGTTCATTCATTGCAGTTTCAAAAATATTGCTTGCAACAAATCTACCTTCATCACCATCTGTCATGGTTCTATTCACCTTGATTTTGGCACCTTCGTCGTTAGCAGTCCAAACAATTTTATCGAGACGGGTTTTATTTTTTTCTATGATGCTATTAGCAGCATTTACAATGTTTTTGGTAGAACGATAATTCTGCTCGAGTCTATATACATTTACGTCGTCGTAATCTTTCTGAAAGTTTAAAATATTATTAATATTCGCCCCGCGAAAGGCATAAATACTCTGCGCATCATCTCCCACTACACAAATGTTCTGAAAGCGATCTGAAAGGGCACGAACTATAAGGTACTGACTATGGTTGGTATCTTGATACTCATCTACCAAAATGTACCTAAAACGATTCTGATAGCGTGCCAACACCTCTGGGAACCGTGTTAAAAGCTCGTTGGTTTTCAGCAACAAATCATCAAAGTCCATTGCGCCAGCTTTAAAACATTTTTCTACATAGCTCTTATAAATATCACCTAAACGTGGCATCTTAGCCATAGCATCTGCCTCTTGTAACTCTGGATTATTAAAATACGCCTTAACTGTAATTAGGCTATTCTTATAACTAGAAATACGCGAATACACCTGCTTATATTTATACACGTCTTTATCTAGATTCATTTCTTTTATTACAGCCCGAATAACACTTTGCGAGTCTTGGGTATCGTAAATGGTAAAGTTGGTGGGATAGCCTAATTTATCGGCCTCAAAACGAAGAATTTTAGCGAAGACACTATGAAAAGTCCCCATCCAAAGGTTTTTGGCTTCGCTGGTTCCAACTATTTGAGAAATTCGCTTTTTCATCTCACGCGCAGCCTTGTTGGTAAAAGTGAGCGCTAGAATATTAAAAGAATCAACTCCTTGACTCATTAGGTAGGCTATTCTAAAGGTAAGCACTCGTGTTTTTCCCGAACCAGCACCAGCGATAACAATCATTGCCCCGTCTTTCTGCAGTACAGGTGCACGCTGGGCGTCATTTAATTGTTCTAAATAATCTTGCAATTTGTATGTAATCTGAAGTTTAAACGAAAGATGAAAAATACTGAAATTGCGCTGATTTACTAGCTGAAACTTTCAGAAATTATAAACATCGCTTTCTTCTGTCAATTTCTTCAAATTTGAATATCTTTAACCCTCTTATAGTAGGCAGTTGCGAGTTGCGGTTGCCCATAAAACTTCTATCATGAAATATATTCTTTACTGCCTTCTGCTATTACTTACCATCAACGTGCATGCCCAAATGGATAGCAAACTTTTAAAAGACATTAATGCCATTGAAAGTCAGGTAATAGACTGGCGGCACTATTTTCATGAGAATCCAGAGCTCTCTAACAGAGAATTTAACACCGCTAAAAAAATTGAAGAGCATCTTAAAAGTTTAGGTATGGAGGTGCAAACAGGTATCGCAATCACAGGTGTGGTAGGCATTTTAAAAGGTGACAATCCAGGCAAAGTTGTTGCTTTAAGAGCAGACATAGATGGCTTACCTGTTACAGAACGAAATGATCTCCCGTTTAAAAGCACAAAAATCGATACGTTTCTAGGAAACGAAACGGGAGTGATGCACGCTTGCGGCCACGATACTCACATTGCTATATTAATGGGTGTTGCAGAGGTACTTTCAAAAAACAAGGACAAAATTAACGGAACGGTAAAATTCATTTTTCAACCTGCCGAAGAAGGACCACCTCCGGGAGAAGAAGGTGGTGCCAAACTTATGGTAAAAGAAGGTGTTTTAAAAAACCCAAATGTAGACGCAATCTTCGGTTTACATATTAACTCTGGTACTCCGGTAGGTACCATTAGATATAAACCAGGCGGCACTATGGCAGCAGTAGAGCGCTTTGTGGTTACTGTAAAAGGAAAACAAACGCACGGTTCTGCGCCTTGGACAGGGGTTGATCCTATTCTTATTTCAGCAAAAATTATCGATGGTTTTCAGACTATTATTAGTCGTGAATCGCCATTAGTGCAAGAAGCTGCCGTTATTACCGTAGGAAAGATTACGAGCGGAGTTCGATTTAATATCATTCCAGAATCTGCAGAAATGATTGGTACCGTACGAACATTAGACCCTCAAATGCGTGAGTTAATAATTAGAAGAATGACCGAAATGGCCCGCGATATTGCAAAAGCCTATGGTGGCGAAGCAAGTATAGATTGGCAGAATAATACGGTAGTTACTTACAACGACCCAGCGCTTACTGCACAAATGTTACCAACCTTAGAAAAAACAGCGGGTGCGGCGAATGTAAAATTAATGAAGGCTACTACAGGTGGGGAAGATTTCAGCTTCTTTCAAGAGAAAGTACCTGGATTTTACTTTTTCTTAGGTGGAATGACCCCAGGAAACACAACTCCGTATCCGCATCATACGCCAGACTTTAAAATTGACGACAGTTCTATGCTGCTTGGGGTTAAAACAATGACACAGGTTGCAATAGACTATTTGAATGCGAATTAAAAATCTTCTGACTTTTAAAGAATACTAATTTGAGATTTAATTTTTGGATTTTAAGATATCTATGGAAAATATATTAGAATTTTTAGGAAATATACCTTGGTGGGGCTGGACACTTCTAGTGTTAGTCATTGTGGCGTTGTACGATCTCTTTCAGAAAAAACACACCATTCTTAGAAATTTTCCTATTGTAGGCCATTTTAGATACCTCTTAGAGAGCATTGGGCCAGAGCTACGACAATACATTGTGGCAAACAACAGAGAAGAACTTCCGTTTAACCGCATTGAGAGAGGCTGGATTTATGCCTCTGCGAAAAATGAAAATAATTACGAAGGATTTGGTAGTGATCGTAATTTTTACGAACCTAACTATGTGTTTATAAATAATGCCATGCTTCCGTTTAAAGTAGCTCAAGACCATCCCAATAGAAAAGATCCTTACTTTCTACCCTGTGCCAAAGTGATGGGTGCTGGTAGGAGAAAAAAGCCATATAGACCAGCATCTGTAATCAATGTTTCGGCTATGAGTTTTGGTTCTCTTTCTGCGCGTGCTATTGAAAGTTTAAATCGTGGCTGCCACCAAGCACATGCCTATCACAATACTGGAGAAGGCGGATTGTCACCTTATCATAAAAAAGGGGGCGATGTGGTTTTTCATTTTGGCACGGGTTACTTTGGCGTTCGAGATGACCACGGAAAGTTTTCTATGGACAAAATGGTAGCATTAGTTCGTGAGAACCCGCAGGTGAGAGCTATAGAGGTAAAATTAAGTCAAGGAGCTAAGCCTGGTAAAGGCGGCGTACTTCCTGGTTCTAAAATTACTGCGGAAATAGCAAGCATTAGACATGTTCCCATAGGAAAAGATGTACTCTCACCTCCTACTCATTCGGCTTTTGAAGGTGTAGATGGTCTTATTAATTTCGTTGAAGCTATTGCAGATGCAACTGGGCTTCCTGTTGGGATTAAAGCCGCTATTGGTAAATTATCAGATTGGGAAGAACTCGCTAAAAAAATGGCAGCTACAGAAAAGGGACCCGATTTTATTACCGTAGATGGTGGTGAAGGGGGTACGGGAGCGGCACCTCCAAGTTTTGCAGATCACGTAGCGTTACCATGGGTTTTTGGTTTTTCTGATGTTTATCAAATTTTTAAACGCCATAACTTATGTGAACGCACTGTATTCATAGGAAGCGGGAAATTAGGTTTCCCAGCGCGCGCAAGTATGGCATTTGCCATGGGTGTAGATTGTATTAACGTAGCCAGAGAAGCGATGATGGCGGTTGGATGTATTCAAGCTCAAGTTTGTCATAACAATACATGCCCAAGTGGTGTTGCTACCCAGAGTAAATGGAGGCAACGTGGTATTAATATTGAAGATAAAGCAAGGCGTACCCATTACTATTTCAAAAATTTTAGAAAAGAGCTCTTAGAGATGACACACGCATGCGGTTATGAGCATCCTTGCCAATTTACCATGGAAGATGTAGAGTTTAGCCTTGGTGATAAAAATTTAGTTCAACCCTTATCAGCTTCCTTTGGGTATAACAAAGTGCCTGTATCATTTCAAGGGGTAGCATCGCTACTTGCGTGCAATCACCTTGGCGGAAATTATATCCCTGCAGATGCAGAAAAAGAAGTACAAAAGGCAATGGATAAAGATGAAGTACGTTATTAATAGTTTGAAAGCATAAAAAAAATGCCATTATGGAAGAAATGACTCAAGTTTTACAATATGTAGCCTATTTGTTACCCGCAATCGTTGTGGGAATTATTGCCTATTTCTTTTTTAAAGGTCATACTGCCAATGAAGAAGGAAGACGGCGCTATTTAATTCAGAAAGAGGCGCAAAACAAAATTTTGCCTACCCGTTTACAGTCGTATGAACGTCTCACACTTCTCCTAGAACGCATAGATCCCAACAGTCTTCTATTGAGAATTAAACCATTTTCTGATAGTACCGATCAATATGAAAAATTACTAGTAGACACTATCGAAAAGGAGTTTGAACATAATGTCACCCAACAAATTTATGTAACTCCAGAATGTTGGAATTTAATTAGTGCTGCCAAAAACGCTACAATACATATCATTCGCCAAGCAGCTATGCACGAACAAGGCACAAGTTCAGATGCTTTACGAGAGTACCTTTTAAGGCATTTTATGGAGGAAATCACTCCTTCTCAAAAAGCACTGGCGTACATTAAAAAGGAGGTCGCAGAATTATTCTAAGGCGTAAATAAATTGTTGCGAATAGCAAAAAGCACCAGCCCTATTCTATTCCTAATATTAAGCTTCTCGTAAATTGAGTCGCGGTATCCTTCTACTGTTTTCGGACTTAAAAACATTTTGTCTGCAATCTCTTTGTACGTCATTTCACTGCATGCGTATTGTAAAAATTCCTTTTCCCGCTCTTTTAACTGGATGTCATCTGGATTTTTATGAAGGGAGTTAACCAATAACTTGCTCACAGTATTTGTATGAAAATACCCCTTGCTCATCACTTGTTTAAGTGCTTCTTTTAGCACAGAACTTTTGGTGTCTTTCATAAGATATCCTTTAGCTCCGGCACGTAGCATCTTTAAGATGGTTTCTTCATTTTCTTCTACGGAAAGCGCTAAAACATGAACATCGGGATATTTCTCTGAAATATACTGCGTGGTTTCAATACCATTTAAAACAGGCATATTTATATCCATCAAAACAATGTCTGGGATGTTTTTCGGATTTTTAAATTTTTCTAAAAGTTCTTGGCCATTTTTACAAAGGTACAAGACCTCGAAGTCGTCAAAATCTGAGACCAACCCTCCAATTGCCTGGAGCAATAAGGTATGATCATCTACTACTACAACTGAATTTTTCATGGGTATATTTTGTTAGGTGTCGTCACTTAAATTTACGTAATAATTTGATTATAATATTGTTAAATCTTATTCTTTGCAGAGCATGCGTAGCATAGTGCCTACCTTAGGCTCTGAGCTAATGCTAAACTCTGCATCAATCACTTTAGCTCTATTTCTCATGTTTTTAATACCAATTCCTGAGAAATCTTTTTCGTCTGAAAAACCTACTCCATTATCCTTTGCAGTAATTAGTAGTTCGTTTTCAGTATATATTAACACAACATCCAAATGAGTTGCCTTAGAGTGTTTAATTGTATTCGAGAAAAATTCCTGTAAAATTCTAAATACAATAATTTCCTTTTTAGATCCAATAGAAAAAGGCAATCCTACCACACTGTAATTGGCGTTTATAAATCCAATTCTATTAAAACGCTCCATTTCTAATCGAATAGCTTCGCGTAAATTTAGACTCTTAAGCGCTTCGGGATTAATTAATTTTGAGAGCGCCCTTAACTCGTTAATCCCCTTTCCTATAGTTTCAGAGGCTTCGTCTATGGTTTCAGGCTTCTCCTTTGCGAGTTGCACTTGAATCTTTGCCAAGGTCATTAGCTGTCCTATGTTGTCGTGTAATTCCCAACTTATATTTCGCAGTGTTTCTTCACGAATCTCTATTTGTGTTTCCGAAAGTTCTGTTTCAAAAGCCTCTTGAGCATCTTTCTGTTCTCGTAAGAGCTTGTTTTTTCGACGAACAAAAACAGTAACCAAGGTGATAATGATACCTACCAACACCAATAGTATAAGTACCGAAACGAGTGCAGCTATTTCTGTCTGGTCCATAAAAATCCTATTATAAAGCAACCATTCATAATTAAAATTAATATTCGATGCACCACCAACAAGGTCATAAATGCTATCTCCCTACTTTCAAAAAAGTGTCGAGATAGCTTTATTGGGATATAGCCAACATAAAACAACAACAGTCCGATGCTCACCCAAAACAATAAGTCACGATCTATCTTAAGCTCCTGCGACGTGTACAAGATTTCTATAAAATACAAGATAATACACAATATAAGCATACACGCTCCAACGATGTAAGCCAACAGCTGCGGATTGGTATAAAACGAGCTAAACACTGCATTGGCAATACTACTTAACACAAATATTAATACCGCAGTAAGAATTACCTTTCTGTTCCTGCTACTTGTAGTATTCTTATAGTATACGAAGTAGAAATACAGGAACAGAATGATATTATAAACATTATAGATAACAACATTGGTGTGAAAGCGCTCTAGCACAAAGATTGCCGAAACTTCTGTAACAAAGACATACAGCAACAACCAAGGAAAAAACCGTAAATACGTATGACTATATTTTTTATAACATATAAAGGCAAATAGCGCGGCTATTCCTTCAAAGGCTAATACAGCATAAAATAAAACGGTATGTAACAATGGGTTGTCCAAGTTTCATAGGGTGGCTAATCATCAAAATCGGTATCTTCCTGAGGCGGCGGTGGTACTAGATTAGATTCGTTCAACAATAAACTTACTAGGTCTCCTGGATTTTGCGACATATTGGCCCCCATCATCGCATTTATATACAAAAATTTAGGTTTTGCGGCGCCATAACCTGCTTTTTGGGTATTTAAACCTGTTACCTTACTCTCCTGAACACTTTGGTTCTCCTGAGTTTCTTCATCGTCTTGCCCCCCTTGAACTAAATCGCTTACCAAAACAACATCCCGACCGCCAGTAGAATTTACACGAGTTATAAATCCGCGTTGCTTTCCGTCAACTACCGTAGTTGGTACAAGTACAAAAGAATTTTGACGCGGATATTTAACGGCCGTGCCATCGTTAAATTCGTTTGCATTAGGATAATTTGTGAGATAAAAGCGTAACCCGCCAATTTCTACATTTGCCAGTTTAGCTTCAGACTCAATAAATGCCATATATTGTTTTACTGTTGCGTAATCGTATTCTCCAAAACGTGTTGGATGAAATTCTCGCGTACTGTCTACACCCTCTTCGTACGTTCGTATAAGCGTTACTCTTCGTTCATAATAAGTATCGAACATTTCTTTAGCTTGTTCTACAGAAATTAACTCCCGCGGTGGGTCGTCATTTACAGGAGGAGTTTGATGCTCTTCACATCCTACTAGAAATGAAACTGCAAGCAATGCTATTGCCGTAAATTGAATTGATTTTCTTAGTGTTTTCATAGTTTCTATGTATTTAGTTCCATAAAGTTACACTAAAAATAAGCACTAAAAGCACAACTATAATCTTAACTAAAACTAAAAGTATTGAAAATGAATTGATTACAACTACTAAGCTTTCAAAATTGGGGGAATAGACTGAGCAAAAAAGGGTTTTTCCCCTTATCAAAAAAGGTTGCGAAAATTTGTGGTAGCATCATAATTTTATAGGCATCTCTATCTATTCAGAGGCTTCTTCAACCTTCGTTTCATTTAATTCTTTGTTTTTCAACTTGGCATAACTAAATCCTTGCTCCCACCACAAGGACATATCTTTTTTGTTAAAAACTAGTGAGTTCGTGGTAAGTACCGTAGGCGTGTAGTACAGATTGATAATCGCATTTTTATTGGCGGCAACAAACTTACCAATTCTAATATTCTGTTTTTCAACCCTATCTAACATAAAGCTATGAATAGAAGTCAGCAAAGAAAAAACATTTTTTACCGGCAACCGATTGTAATACGTTACGTCTGTTTCCAAGATAATAACATCCACTTCGGTAGCGCCTCTATGTATAGCTTCTTCAATAGGCACCATACTCCCAAAACCGCCATCGGCATATTCACAGCCATCTTTTTTAACCAAGCTCATAAAAGGAACGTAGTTACAAGAGATCCAAATCCAATCTAGAAAATCACTATAACTGAAATCGTTAATAGACTTATACTCTACTTGATTCAATGATAAATTCGAAACCGTTACAACAATCTCCTTAGGCCCCTGTTTCAATTCATTAAATTCTGCCTCTGTAAATGTTTCCTCAATAAGTGCACGAAGGTTGTGGCTTTCGCCGAAGGTTTTACTCCCCTTCAGAAAGTTTCTCAAAACAGTAAAATGATTAATAGCAATCTCTTTTCCACCGTACTTCGTTTTCTTAATTACAAACGGACAAGTACTAAAAATACTTTGCTGATTTACAGAGGTATAAATTTCCTTGATTTTTTCAACCTTGTGCAATGCCAAATGAGAGATTAGTAAACTCCCCGTACTTGTACCTACAAAAAGATCGTATTCTTGGCGTAAATCCTCTAGAAGGTACTGAGCAACACCTCCTGCAAATGCGCCTTTACTACCACCTCCCGAAATAACCAATGCTTTCATTTTTTGTCTTTTATACGAGTAAGATACTCTTTTTCTGCCGTTGAAAAGGAATCTATTCGTTGGTATAATGCTTCTTCAACATCCGTATTTTTCAGTAAGTTGTTTAGGAGGTTTCTAGCAAAATTTCGAAATCGCCAATTATGGTGCACAGCAGCATCTACCATATTATTTATCACAACATCGTTATACAACCCAATCTCATTACAATATTCAAAGGCTTTCTGGCGGATTTCAAAACTGTATTCAGAACCAGTGTAGTTTTGCAGCTCTTCGGTAAAGTCTGTACGTTTTAAAGGTTTGTATCCTTTCGTATTCAACGCAAGCACAAGCCATAACTGACGTATATTTTTATTCTGAAATCCTACTATATTTGCCATAGCGTCTAGATAGGAAGCACGGTTTTCAGGAAAATTTGCCCATAACAAGTACAGCGCCGCTTCTTGCGTAACGTAAGACGCATCTGAAAGTAAGGTTTCAAATTCACTTTGTAATTCTTTCGGTATTTCCGAAACAGTTAATGCAATTGCTTGCCGTGTATACAAATTATCACTAGCAAACCCTTCTTTGTAAAGACTGAGCGCCTCCTCTATAGGTTCTTTGGCAAGCTGGTATATAACTTCTTGCCCTATATAATCGTCATTTATAGCCAAGGCAGTACTAAGTTGTTCTTTCTTTTCTTCTAGCGAAATCGCAGCATAGCGAGCCGCTTCGAAATAATTTTGAATAAAAGTAGATTTCAACAATGAGTTAAAAGCCTGTTCTGCCTTAAAAGCAGATTGCTCTAACCAGTCTTTTTCCCACACGGTTATATCCATTTCGGTCGCCGTCCGTACTTCAGTTAAAAAATCGGTTGTACTTACATTTTTAAAAGCATGCTTGGTTAGATAATTTTTTACCGCCAATTTAAAAGCGCTATCACCTATTTGCTCATGTAAAACATGCAGTGCCCAAGCTCCTTTCTCATAAAAAGTGAGCGAACTTGCTTTCGGATTCAGTAAAGATTCTCCCTTCCCTTCATCACTTAGCGCCTTAAGCTGTTCTGCAGATTGGTAAAGCTTCCAATAGTAATAATCGTCTCCAAATAGCTGTCGTTCGGCTAAAAGGGCGTAATAGGTCGCAAAACCCTCCTGAAGCCAATGATGTGTGCCAGAAGTTTCGGTTATAAGGTTTCCAAACCACTGGTGCGCAAGCTCATGTGCATTTACATTAACATAATTTCTGTCTGTAAAACCAATACGATCTACCACAAAAGCTTCAGAAAAAATAGTACAAGTAGTGTTCTCCATACCTGCGTAGAGAAAATCCCTAACGGGCACTTGTTTATAGTTTTGCCAAGGATACGCAACACCAATTTCGGACTCTAAAAAGTCGAAAATCTCTTTGGTATAACGGTAAGTTGGCTCAAAATGCGCGGTGTCTTTGGTTGAAAGATACAATTCTATTGGTACGTCGCTCGCTGCAACCTGTTCCCATCGCGTAAAATCACCCATAGCAAAAGCCACTAAATAGCTTGACATGGGTTGTTTCATATCAAATTGCCAGTAGCTTTTAAGATCTTTTAAATCCTTTTTCACTAGTGCTCCGTTTGCCACAACCGTTTTATCAAATTTTGAAACGACAGTTAGGTCAAATTCAATCTTATCATTCATATCATCTAAACTAGGAAGCCAATGCGATGTATACTTTCCCTGACCTTGTGTCCAGACCTGATTTCCTGTAAAATAAAGTGTTTGTCTAGGGTTTGCTTCGTATTCAAAAAATGCGGTGTAACTTTTACCTTGCTGAAAAGCACCTGTAAACCAAATTTTATCTGCCGTTGCTGAAACGTTTACAGATTCTAAAGCTTTATTTGTAACTCGCATTTTTACTGCATCTAGATACACACTGTCTGTGGCCTGTTTTATCAAAAACTGTACGCGCATTGAACCTGTAACGCTTTCCGAAGAACTAATCGGCTCAATGGTTGCTGAAATTTTCTGAAAATCGACCTGGGCGGTTTGCTGAGCAAAACTGCCTATAGTGACAAGTAAAAAGAGGAACAAATATTTCATAGAAGGTGTCAATCAATAGTTCTGCCAAATTAAGTAAATTCGTTCTATGAATCATAATTTCCTGCAAACTCCAATAGATTACCTCAAGGGCGTAGGGCCTAACCGAGCCGATTTACTGAAGCGGGAATTAGGGATTCACACCTACCAAGACCTACTAAACCTCTACCCTAATCGCTATTTAGATCGCACACAATACTACAAAATTGGGCAGTTACAACAAACCAATGCAGAAGTACAGATTATTGGCAAAATCACGCATATAAAAACAGTAGAACAAAAACGTGGAAAACGACTAGTGGCCACATATGTAGACGATACCGGAAAGATGGAGCTTGTTTGGTTTCGTGGACAAAAATGGATTCGGGAAAATTTAAAAATTAATACCACATATGTAGTCTTCGGAAAGGTTAATTGGTTTAACGGCGCGTTTTCTATGCCGCATCCAGAAATGGAGCTTCTTTCGGCGCACGAACAAAGTTTGCGTTCTGCCATGCAGCCCGTGTATCCTTCTACCGAAAAATTAACGAATAGCGGAATTACCAATCGGGTTATCAATACGCTTATGCAACAACTCTTTGTTGAAACCAAAAATAACTTTGCAGAAAGTTTATCGCAACCCATAATAGATAGCTTAAAACTTTTACCAAAACCATCGGCCTTATTCAATATACATTTTCCACAAAATACCGACCTATTAGCAAGAGCTCAATACCGTTTAAAATTTGAAGAATTATTTTTTATTCAGTTACAATTACTGAGAAAAAACATGCTACACAAATCGAAAATTAAGGGGTATCCATTTCGTGAAGTTGGCACCTATTTCAATACTTTTTTCCGCGAGCATTTACCCTTCCAATTAACCAATGCCCAGAAACGAGTTGTAAAAGAAATTAGAGCAGATTTAGGTAGTAATGCGCAAATGAATCGCTTATTACAAGGAGATGTTGGTTCTGGAAAAACCATAGTAGCGTTCATGTCAATGTTAATAGCACTTGACAACGGTTTTCAAGCTTGTTTAATGGCTCCGACTGAAATTTTGTCAGTCCAACACTACAACGACTTAAAAGAATACTGTAATTTACTTAATATCAGCGTTTTATTACTAACTGGCTCAAGTACCACTTTAGAAAGAAAAAATATTCATGAACAACTGGAAAATGGTGAATTAAACCTCTTAATTGGTACCCATGCATTGCTGGAAGATAAAGTGAAATTTAAAAATTTAGGGCTTGCAATTATAGACGAACAGCATCGATTTGGGGTGGCGCAGCGAAGTAAATTATGGCACAAAAATAAGTTCCCGCCACATGTTTTGGTAATGACCGCTACACCCATCCCCCGCACCTTGGCGATGAGCGTTTATGGCGACCTAGATGTTAGTGTAATTGACGAGTTGCCCCCAGGTAGAAAATCGATTACAACAGTACATCGATATGATACCAACAGACTCAAAGTTTTTCGTTTTATGAAAGACGAAATTGCCAAAGGCAGACAAATTTATGTGGTCTACCCGTTAATTCAAGAAAGCGAAGCATTAGACTATAAAGACCTAATGGATGGGTATGAAAGTATTTCGAGAGACTTTCCAGCACCAAAATACCAGATCTCGATAGTGCATGGAAAGATGAAACCAGCCGACAAAGATTTTGAGATGGACCGTTTTATTCGGGGTGAAACCCAGATTATGGTAGCTACAACCGTTATTGAAGTAGGTGTTAATGTTCCCAACGCGTCAGTAATGGTCGTTGAAAGCGCTGAGCGGTTTGGCTTATCACAATTACACCAATTACGAGGTCGTGTAGGTCGAGGAGCAGAACAGAGCTACTGTATTTTAATGACCAGCCATAAATTAAGTAGCGACGCTAAAACACGCCTACAAACCATGACTCGCACTAGCGACGGATTTGAAATTAGCGAAGTAGACTTAAAACTACGAGGTCCTGGAGATATCATGGGCACACAACAAAGCGGTGTTTTAAATCTTCGAATTGCAGATATTGTAAAGGATACCGAGATTTTAAAACTTGCGAGGAGCTACGCTCTGCAGACCTTAAAGGCCGACCCCACCCTATCGGCACCTGAGAATTTAGTTATTAAAAATACGTTCGCCCAATTGGTGAAATACAAAAACATCTGGAATTACATCAGTTAAAAGTTATGAAACAATTATTGATACTTTTAGCAATTAGCCTTTACGGGTGTAATGATTCAGTAAAAACGATTTCGCGTGTAGACAAAAATGATACTACCATCACCTGCGATACGAATGGTTGCTTTGGAACGTATACCGGACCAGAATTTGTGGATAGGGACGATGTAGCCCATCAATTTTCAAACACTATGAGTAGTGCTGTTGGTGACAAACTTAAGGAGTTATATACGAAAGGAAAGTACAGCAAAGTTAATTTCTCAGCAATAACCATGACTACACAAGGTATGGGTTCTGGGACGGTTGTTTACAGCTTAAAAATTCCTTTTAGTGCCGTTACAGCCCCCTGCGAAGCGTTTACGTCGTTTGATCATGTGGGAGGATGGAACCATGCTCCTGCCCTTCAACAGCGAAAAGAACAGCTCAGCACGGCCTTAATGAAAGGGGACTCTTTAGCCATTAGCAATCTAAAGACCACTCCAGAGGGTTTACAAGAATATTGGATTCAATGGAAACATAAATCGACTCAAGCGGCATGCCAATAACACTCAGGATATTTTTATCACGCATCAATTCGCGTTTTTAATTTCATCCCCTGTTTATTAATCCGTATTTTAGAGCCTTTAAATCCAACTAACATATGAAAATTCGCATCATACTCCTAGCTACACTTATATGCTGTAGCATTCCATCGTTCGCTCAAAAGAAAAAAAAGAAAGATACCTCTGAAGAAAGCACCTCTTGGGATGTTTCAAGTCCTGGAATGGGCTTTAACTATAAACCACATCGTTTTACAACAGACGAGGGAACGTGGATGAACCTAGACGTAAGTCCGAACGGACAAACCATAGTGTTCGACATGTTAGGCGATATTTACACCATGCCTATTACGGGAGGAAAAGCTACGGTTATAAGAAGTGGTATCCCTTTTGAAATTCAACCACGTTTTAGTCCAGACGGTTCAAAAATATCATTTACGAGCGACGCTGGCGGTGGTGATAATATTTGGGTGATGGATGCAAATGGGGAAAACGCTAGACAAGTCACCAAAGAAAATTTCAGATTATTAAACAATGCTGTATGGATGCCAGATGGCAACTCGCTAATTGCTCGAAAGCATTTTACCTCTGGTAGAAGTTTAGGCGCAGGAGAGTTATGGCAATACCATATTACTGGAGGTAGTGGTTTACAATTAACAGAACGCAAAAATGACCAACAGGATGTAAATGAACCTTGGGTTTCTTCTGATGGTAAGTACCTCTACTACTCTGAGGATATGTATCCTGGCGGATTTTTTCAGTATAACAAAGATCCAAACAGTCAAATCTACGTGATTAAGCGCTATGATTTAAGCGACGGGAGCACCACTACTATTACAGGTGGCCCTGGTGGCGCTGCAAGACCTACGGTTTCTCCAGACGGTAAAAAGTTAGCGTTTGTAAAAAGAGTACGTGAAAAGAGCGTATTGTACCTGCATGATATAGAGACAGGAGAAGAATGGCCTTTGTACGACAAATTGAATAAAGATCAACAAGAAGCATGGGCTATTTTTGGCGTGTATCCAAATTTCAACTGGATGCCTAACAGTACCGATTTAGTATTTTGGAGCGGAGGGAAAATTAACAGAATCAATAGTGAAACGCTTCAAGTTTCAGAAATACCATTTACAGCAGATGTGTCTATAGACCTAGCAGAAACAGTTCATTTTACTAGTCCGATAGAAACAAACACCGTATCGTCTAAGGTGATTCGGGATGCTGTAACATCACCCGATGGAAAATTTTTAGTTTTCAATGCATTGGGTTATATTTGGCGTAAGGAGTTACCAAATGGTACGCCTAAAAGAATTACTACAGGCACCGATTTTGAGTTTGAACCAACCATCTCCCCAGATGGACGCAATATTGCATACGTCAGTTGGAGCGATCTTGAGAAAGGTGCCCTTTTTGTAGTACCTGCTTCGGGTGGAATTCCAACAAAGCTTAGTACAGCTAAGGGAATATACAGAACTCCGGCCTACGCCAGAAATGGACGAACGATAGTATTCAGAAAAGAAAACGGTAATTCAGACCTAGGATTTAGTCACACAAAAAAACCAGGGATTTATACAATAAACACCTCTGGAGGTGAAGAAAATTTTGTGGTAAACAAGGGAGAAAACCCAAGCTTTTCTAGCGATGGTAAAAGAATTTTCTTGCAAACTGGTGGGACGTACTTCGGAAATCTGACTAAAAAATTAATTAGCGTCTCTTTAAATGGCGAAGATGAGAAAGAACATCTCATTTCCAAATACGCCAACCATATTGTGCCAAGCCCTGATGGTAACTGGGTTGCCTTTTCAAACTTACATAAAGTCTATGTAGCTCCATTAGTAACAAACGGAAAACCAATCACTATTGATGGAAAAAGTAATTCGGTTCCGGTGCAGCAGATTGCAAGAGATGCCGGTGTTAACATTCACTGGTCACCAAATAGTAAAAAGATACTATGGACCTTAGGCGATGAATACTTCAGCAACACCTTACAAGAGAAATTTAGTTTTATCCCCGGAGGTGCTAAGACCCCTTCAGAAATGCCAACATCAGGGATTAAAATTGGCTTGAGCGTTCCTGCAGATACCCCGAGTGGTAAAATTGCATTCACCAATGCCAGAATAATTACTATGAATGGTGATGAAGTAATGGAAAGCGGTACAATTATTATTGAAGACAACAAAATTATAGGGATTGGACAAAAAATTGGGATTCCAGCAGATGCTAAAATATACGATGCTACCGGTAAAACCATTATGCCAGGTATGGTAGATGCTCATGCCCATATTGGCGCATTTCGTTCTGGTATTCCAGCCCAACAAAATTGGCAATTTATGGCCAATCTAGCCTATGGAGTTACCACAGCACACGACCCTTCTGCTAACACAGAAACTGTATTTACGCTTTCAGAATTACAAAAAACAGGAAGTTTGGTTGGCCCACGACTTTTTTCAACAGGATTTATCTTGTATGGAGCCGATGGAGACTTTAAAGCTGTAATTAATAGTTTAGATGATGCTAGAAGCAGCATAAGACGAACCAAAGCCTTTGGAGCGAAGAGTGTAAAAAGCTACAACCAGCCACGACGAGAACAACGGCAGCAAGTGCTACAGGCGGCAAGAGAAGAAGGTATTAATGTAGTGCCAGAAGGTGGCTCCACCTTTTACCATAATATAACTATGGTGATAGACGGCCACACTGGTGTAGAGCACAACATTCCTGTAGCCCCAATATATAAAGACGTATTAGAGATTTGGAGTAAAAGCGGCACTGGCTACACTCCAACTTTAATTGTTAACTATGGAGGCCTTAACGGAGAATATTTTTATTACCAACGCGATAATGTCTGGGAAAATGAAAAATTACTCACTTTCTCTCCACGCGCCGTAATTGACGCTAGGTCTAGACATAGAACAATGGTACCACTTAGCGAGTATGAAAACGGACATGTTTTAGTGTCTAAAACAGCAAAGCAATTGAGCGATGCAGGAGTAAATGTAAATATGGGTGCTCACGGGCAACTACAAGGCTTAGGCGCGCACTGGGAAACATGGATGATCGCCGCGGGTGGTATGAGCAACCTCGAAGCCTTAAAAACGGCAACTATTAATGCTGCCAACTATATTGGAGCAGGAAACGATGTAGGTTCTCTAGAAGTTGGGAAGCTCGCCGATTTAATTGTACTTTCTAAAAACCCGTTAGAAAATATTGAAAACACCAATTCAATAGAAATGGTTATGGTGAACGGTCGTCTCTACGATGCTAACACCATGAATGAAATAGGAAATAACCCTAAAAAGCGTAAGATGTTTTGGTGGGAAGATAATAAACAAAGTGAAGTATTTCCTTGGCACCAGGAAAGCAATAGCTTTATGCATAGCGGGTGCAATCATTGATATGAATGTTCGTCTGTATTGGCAATTTTACAAAGCAATCTTCCCGTTTGCCATGGCATTTGGGATGGTTGCATTGGCCATATGGGGAGTGTTTTTGGGATATCTATTGTTTTGCACGCTAGGTTTTGGTTTTGGGATCTTAGGATTTCAAACTTTTAGAAAAAACGAATACTACAGCTATTACAACTTAGGGCACACTAAGTGGAATCTTTTTAAAATTGCATTTGCTATCAATTTTATTGTTGGCGCACCCATTTTCTTATTGTTTTTAACACTATTCCTTTTATTTTTTGGACAGACTTCATTTACATAGCGTTGTTAAGTCCTTCGGAAATAAGAAGGTATTACAAGGAGCAGCTTTAGAATTAACCAAAGGTTCTGTTTTAGGCCTCTTCGGAAGAAATGGCTCTGGAAAATCTACCCTCTTACAACTACTTTATGGAAGTCTGAAAGCAGACAATATTTCAATAAGTATAGACGATAAGAAAATTTTGCCTTCAGAAATTATTCCAAAACAACTTATTGGTTACTGTCCGCAGCACTCCTTCCTGCCCAAAAACTTAAAGGTACGGGATGTAATTCCGTTATTTCATCCTTCCGAAGAAAAACAAGATATGGTGTTTTACGATTCGCACATTGCAACCATGACCCATAAAAGAGTTGGCAACCTATCTTTAGGAGAATTAAAGTATTTTGAAGTCATTTTATTAGGGCATCTACCCCACCCTTTTCTACTGTTAGATGAGCCTTTCTCTATGGTTGAGCCCTTGCACAAAGAGAGTTTAAAGCATTTTTTAAACGCTAAACAAGAAGAGAAAGGTATTCTAATTACCGATCATTATTATCACGATGTACTCTCTATTTCTAATGAGAATACAGTTTTAAAAGACGGTATGTTGCACAAGGTGGCTACGACAGCCGATTTGCAAAAATTTGAATACCTTACTGGTTAAAACTGTATACAGAATTTAGAGAATGGCTTTTTACGACTTAACCAAAGAAGAGCGCGCAAAGAAAACAGCAGACATTCAGTTTGAGCTTCTTCATGCATTAAAAAATAAGACGCTAGAGCCTTATGAACACTATTTTAATGATGAGGATATTTACATTAGAAAAGTTACTTATTTGGGAGTTGGGCGTATTTACAATGCTGAAACTTCCTTGCGTTTGCCAATTATTTCCTTTCTAAAAAAACTAGCAACACACCAAAGTGAATTGGTACGACAAACAGTGGTAAACGCGGCTGGAGAAATTGGTATGTTTCAATTTGAAGCCGTACAACCCTTTTTTGACCAAGCCCTAAACGACTCACACCATAAGGTTAGAAACGCGGTTATTGGTTCACTTAAGAAAATGAGTCAGAAAAATCCGAAACCCGTTTTAATTTGGGCAGCAAAATATATAGAACATCCAGAGAAAGAAATTAGAAGAGAGGTATGTCACGGAATTGAACTACGTGGTCGTACTCATCCTGAAGATGTACTACCGCTCTTAGCAAAATTACAATTTGAAGAGACTAAACGTGTTAGAGACACCCTAGTTCATGTACTAGGACAAATTAGTTATAAGAAAGATTGTCTACCTAAATTAATTAGCGCCTTACAACAATGGAAAGACATGCAACTTGTTAAAGATTCCTTACTTGAAATTATTGATGTACATAGTGAAAAACGATATGCGAAATTTACTGCACTAACGCAGCGTGAGGTGGTTGCCTACATTTCAAAAAGTTTTCCAAATAAGATACTATAAAAAAGGCCCCATTTCTGAGGCCTTCATCTTACTTACTTAACTAAAAAAGGTATTATCCTTTTGGCATTACCACCTTGTCAATTGCATGTATTACTCCGTTAGAAGCATCAACATCTGCCATCACAACAGTGGCTGTATTACCTTTTGCATCTTTTAACTTAACTTTTCCGTCTTTAACAGAAATAACTAGGTTTTCGCCAGCTAATGTAGTTACGTTATACGCGTTTTTGTTATCATTTACTGCCTTCATCACAGCTTCTGCACTCCACTCACCCTTCACAACGTGATACTTAAGTAGATTTTGCAGTTTCTCTTTATTTTCTGGTTTCATTAGCATGTCCATAGTAGCTTCTGGTACTTTAGCAAATGCATCGTTGGTTGGGGCAAATACAGTATACTCACCAGGCTCCATAAAGGTTTGCGCCAAACTAGCTGTTTTCAATGCTAATACGAGTGTAGAGAAATTTTCATTTCTCATGGCAATAGAAGCAATAGAAGTATTTTGCGCCTCCATTTTCTCTTTTTTCACCATCATAGCTTCTTCTTCGGCTTTCATTTTGGCTTCCATTTCCATTTTTTCCTTTTCAGCTTTCGCTTCGGCTTCTTTCTTTTTCGTATCATCACAAGAAGCAAATAGCATAGCTACTACTGCCAGCGACATAAATAATTTAATCATTTTCATAACGTTGTTGGTTTTAAATTAACTTATACCAAAGATACTCTGCAATAGCTGCAATTTTTGCTAACGATTCATTAATGTTACGTTAAATAAGTTGTTTAAAATCTAATATTAGTTAAAATATTAAGGTAAACAAAGCGAATGTAATTATAGTCATTCGATTAGAATTACCTAATTTTTGTATCTTTAGAATTCGAAACACAAAAACAACAAATCATGGTTAAAGCAAAATATCAAAACGTACTCAATTTAGGTGAAAAATTAAATATTCAGAATGGTGATGTAAAGGTAGATGGAAACAAACTACACATTACTGGAACTGCAAATACTCAGTACGAGAAAAATCTGTTATGGGATGAGATTAAAGCCGCTGGAGGTGAAAATCCGTCAGATATTATGGCAGACATTAAAGTAGCAGACACAACAGTTTATGCACGTCACACAGTAGAAAGTGGAGAGTCGTTAAGTAAAATTGCAAAGCATTATTACAAAGACCCAATGAAGTATAACGCAATTTTTGAAGCAAATCGAGACATTCTTAAGAATCCAGATATGATTCATCCAGGACAAGAACTAGTAATTCCTAATATTTAGGAATTCATTATTATTCATTGAATCCCGCCTAGTGCGGGATTTTTTTTGCTAACTATGTTTGCTGAAATTTCAATTTGGTTATTATTGGGGCTTTTTTTATTAGGAGCTGCGGCGTTCACGCTTTCTACGATAAGTGGCGGTGGTGGTGCCCTACTACAAATTCCTATTTTAAACTTCCTTCTAGGTACATCACAAACCGCGCAGGTAATTAATCTTGGCAGCTTTATAAGTAGACCAACAAGAATTGTTATATTCTGGAAACACATTCGGTGGAAAGTGTTTTGGTATTACGTGCCATCGGCTATGCTTGGAGCCGTAGTGGCTGCGTATTTATTTTCTGAGGTTAAAATATATTGGATTCAATTAATTGTTGGATTATTTCTTGTAAGCACTTTATTTCAGTATCGTTTCGGAAAAAAGGAACGTTCTTTTACAGTAAAACTCTGGTATTTTATTCCCCTAGGCTTTGTTATTTCCATAATTGGAACATTTACCGGTGGTATGGGCCCGATACTTAATCCGTTTTTACTAAATGCGGGAATAGATAAAGAAGAGTTAATTGGCACTAAGAGTGCACAAAGCTTTTTCCTTGGAGCGGCCCAAATAAGCAGTTATGCCTTTTTCGGTTTGCTTAGCACAAAAGTTTGGGTTTTAGGTATTGCCATGGGATTAGGAGCAATTGTGGGTAATCTTATAGGTAAATGGTTACTTCAACGTATGTCGAAAATAGCCTTCAGGCGTTGGCTTATTGCTATTATGGTAATTTCAGGAATTATACTCATTATAAAGGCGATTTCAGAAATAAGCTAACGATTTCAGAAGAAAATAAGCTAGCGCACTTTATAATTACTTCAGGTAAGTGCATAAGTAAAAATAGTTCTATAAGCTAGAAAATTAACTAACAGCCTATCTCTCAAATAAAAATTAGTAGTTTAGAGGTGTGAAAAAGTATATACTCTTACTTGCCTGTTTCTGTAGTATTAGTCTGTTTGGACAAATTAACACCAACAAACCTGTAGAATCTTTCGAAAAATTTTGGCATTTTTTTGACGAAAACTACGCAAGTTTTGAAGAAAAAAACATTGATTGGAATTTTCAATATAAAAAAAACCGCGCGTTCATAACTGAAAAGACACCAGACACAACACTTTTTCGCATATTTAAGAGTATGCTTACAGACTTTAAGGACGACCACGTAAATCTAAGAGCACCAAGCATAGATTCATTTTATAATGCGGGACGCAAATCTCTGATTTTAGAGCGCTTAGGACCCATCCCAGGGAGAGAACGAAGAGCACGTTTTAATGAGATGACTGAGACTACGTTATTAAAAGAGGGTTTCAAAAAATTAAAATTTATTGGTCCAGAATACAAAGGAAGAGCCCTTTTTACGTACACAGATAATGGAAAAATTGGATATCTTAGGTATACGCGGAGCTTTAGTTCTCATGACTTTATGAATCTATCGCTAACCAACACACTATTGAATCAGATTTTTAAAAGCTTTCAGAATTTAGAAGGTCTCGTCCTAGATGTGCGCTTTAATATAGGAGGTGATACTAGTTTCACAAATAATGTTTTAGGTCGTTTTTTAAAGGAACGTATTCTCGGAAATTACAAGCAGCAAAGAAAGAGAGGTAGATTTGCTAATAAAAAAGAAAACTACTTTGGTCCACGCGGACGCTATCAATTTTTAGATAAACCTGTAGCGGTACTACTTAACGACCAGACAGTAAGCGCTGCAGATGAACTCACCCTTGTATTGAAAGAGCTACCTAATGTTACGCTTATAGGTGAACCTTCAAATGGCAGTTATAGTAATATGGAATCAAAAAAACTGCCTAATGGTTGGGTAACCACACTTAGCTATCAACGTTACTTTGATGCTCACGGAGTTAATTATGAAGGGCTTGGTACACCGGTAGATATTGAAGTAAAAAATACACTACAAGATGTTGAAAATAAATCTGACTCGGTACTTAACCGAGCCATACTTCACCTTAGCAAACAATAAAGATCATTCTTAAAGACCGCTTATATAACCACTATACACATCTTTAAATCTAAGTCCGTCGCTAAGGTTATACTTGCTTAACTTCTTAAACTCTACTAGGCCCCACAAGATAACCTCTTTAGCAAAAAGTATATCTTCTTCTTTAAAGTCGGTACCGTATGCCTTTAGCAAATCATTTAGGGGGGCTACCCTGTTTAATTGTTGTTGAAATTCATCATCGTTAAAGGTGTCTAGAAGTTCAAAACCGCCCGATTGCTCAAAAAACCACCCAATAACATCTTCATAAACATCTGGCTCTCCTTCTTTTTGAAGTTTCTCAATTTTCGGAAAATAATTCAAAAATTCAGTCTTAATAGCGTCTGCTATAAGTTGTTTAGCCACTTCATTAGCCCCTTCTTGTTCTCCTTCATAGACTAGCTCCACCTTCCCAGTTATGGCAGGGATAATTCCCATAAAGTCACTTAACCTAACACTAGTTTTGTCATCACCGTTGATTAACGCGCGACGCTCTGCCGTACTTAGTAAATTTTCAAAAGCAGTAATGCTAAGTCTGGCGCTAACGCCACTTTTTGAATCTATGAACTCACTTTCTCTGGCTTCAAAACTAATTTGTTCTAAAATATCTTTCGCCAGTTCTGGTACGTATACATTTGGTTTATCTGCTTGTGCCGCCGTAGTCTCTTGTTTGGTGATAGTACGAGCAACCTCTAAACTTTCAGGATAGTGGGTTAAAATTTGTGAACCTATTCTGTCTTTTAGTGGTGTAACAATACTTCCTCGGTTGGTGTAATCTTCGGGATTTGCGGTAAAAACAAACTGAATATCCATAGGAAGTCGCAATTTAAATCCGCGAATCTGAATATCTCCTTCTTGTAGAATATTAAACAAGGCTACCTGAATACGCGCCTGTAAATCTGGTAATTCGTTAATGACAAAAATACATCTATTGGCTCGCGGGATCATTCCAAAATGAATTACACGATCATCGGCATATGTTAGTTTTAAATTGGCCGCTTTTATTGGGTCTACATCACCAATAATATCGGCTACTGTTACATCTGGTGTTGCCAATTTTTCTGAAAATCGACTTTCTCGATACAACCATTCTATAGGTGTCTTATCGCCTTTTTCTTCTAATAATTCTTTCGCGTATCTAGAGATAGGCATAAAGGGGTCGTCATTTATCTCACTACCTGCTACCACTGGAACATACTCATCTAACAATGAAACCATCTGCCTGGCAAGCCTTGTTTTTGCCTGCCCTCTCAAACCTAAAAGATTGATATTATGTTTAGATAATATTGCCCGTTCTAACTCTGGTATTACGGTATACTCATATCCGTGAATGCCTTCAAAAACAACTTCCTTTTTTAGAAGTTTTTGAAGCAGGTTTCTACGTAGCTCTTCTTTTATAGATTGGTAGTTGTAACCCGCTTTCTTAAGTTCACCGAATGTTTTTATGTCTTCTATTTTCATATATAGTATTCTTTTCTTCTTATAACTATCTCAACTTTCTCTTTCTATTGTTCTCATAGTCTGTAAATATCATTTCACCAAGACCTTGCAGACCCGTATAAAATGCCTTTCCTTGATTGGCTTCAGTAAAATGATCTACAAATTGTTGTAAGTAAGGATCACTCGCAATCATAAAGGTAGTTATAGGAATATGTAATTTGCGTGCCTGTGCTGCCATCATGTAGCATTTATTTACAATGTATTCGTCTAATCCATTACTATTTTTATAATAACGCCCGTCTGCTAGTCTTAAACAACTAGGTTTACCATCGGTTATCATAAATATTTGCTTATTCGTATTACGTTTTCGTCGCAGCATGTCCATAGCTAACTGTAGCCCCGCTACCGTATTGGTATGATATGGCCCTACATTTAAATAAGGCAAATCTTTAATTTTTATAGGCCATGCATCATTTCCGAAGACTAATATATCTAGCGTGTCTTTCGGGTATCGTGTTGTAATTAATTCTGAAAGTGCCATAGCTACTTTCTTAGCAGGTGTAATTCTATCTTCGCCATATAAAATCATACTGTGGCTTATATCTATCATAAGCACCGTACTCATTTGCGCTTTAAACATGGTCTCTTCTACCACAAGATCATTCTCTGTGAGATGTAAGTCGCCTATTCCGTGGTTAATTTGCGCATTTTTCAGGCTTTCGGTCATAGAAATACTATCTAAGGCGTCACCAAATTGATAGTTTCTGAATTCGCCAGACTGTTCATCTCCTCTACCTTTATATTTTGACTTATGATTTCCGACGCCTCCTCGCTTTAATTTACCAAAAATTTGTTCTAAAGCCCTTTTCCGGAGTGAGCGTTCTAACTTTTCGGTCATACTTAGCGAGCCCTTTCCAGTTCCTTTCCCACCACTTCCATCTGGCTTAAACTCTTCACGAATAAAGCCTCGTTCTTTTAATTCTTCAATAAAATCGTCTATGGTATATTCTGGGGTAGTAAGCGAATATTCTTCATCTAGTTGCCTAAGCCAATCAATCGCCTCATCAAAATCTCCCGAAGTATGCGTAATTAACTCTTGAAAAATCTCGAAGAGACGTTCAAAAATAGATTGCTCCAGTGCATTGTGTTTTGTAAACACGAAACCTGTCTTAGGCGGGTTCTTTTTCATCTTCTAAAATTAATACTTAATTGTATAACAATATGTTCTATACTGTTAAACAAAAGTTAGAATCTACGGTTGATGCTTAGTACACTGTTAAATAGACAAACCCGCATGAATCCCTTTCGAATTTTAGTATCTTTAATGACCAAAAATTTCAGAAAAAAATGAAACGATTTTTCCTTCTAGCATTTATGTGCATTGCCGCTTCTCTTTCGGCACAACAACTAACCAACGACATCTTAAAAGATTTAAAACCTAGAAATATTGGTCCTGGCGGCATGTCGGGTCGTGTTACTTCCATAGATGTAGTAACCACTAACCCAGACGTTATGTACGTGGGAACCGCTTCTGGCGGTCTCTGGAAAAGTACGAGTGGCGGCGTAAAATGGGATCCAATTTTTGATAATGAAAAGACGGCTTCCATTGGAGCAGTTGCTATTCAACAAAGCAACCCTAGTGTAATATGGGTAGGAACTGGCGAAGGAAATCCAAGAAACAGCCTGAATGGTGGTTTTGGGGTATATAAAAGCTTAGATGGTGGAAAAACGTGGAAAAGCATGGGCTTAGAAAATACTCGCCATATTCACAAAATATTGGTAGACCCTACCAATCCTAACGTGGTGTATGTTGGGGCTATTGGTTCGCCATGGGGCGTACACCCAGAACGAGGTGTCTTTAAAACTACAGACGGCGGAAAAACATGGAATAAAATACTTTTTCAAAATAACAAAACAGGAGTTGCCGATATGGTAATGGATCCTACCAACCCTAATAAGTTGATGGTTGCCATGTGGGAACACAAACGCGATCCTTGGTTCTTTAAATCGGGTGGAGAAGGTTCCGGCTTATTTATTACTCACGATGGTGGAACTACATGGGAAGAACGTACCGATGCCGACGGTTTGCCAAAAGGCGAATTAGGACGTATTGGTCTTGCCATAGCGCCAAATAAGCCGAATGTTGTGTATGCGTTGGTAGAAGCAAAGAAAAATGCCTTGTATAAATCTACCGATGGCGGATTTAAATGGAAAAAAATAAATGACAAGAATGATATTGGAAACCGACCGTTTTACTATAGCGACATTTTTGTTGACCCGCAAAATGAAAATCGGGTGTACTCTGTATTCACTTATGTGAACGTTTCTGAAGACGGAGGTAAAAACTTCACAGAGCTTATGCCAGCTTATGGTGTAGATAACGGTGTTCATCCAGATCATCATGCGTGGTGGATTCACCCTAATGATGGCAGCTTTATGATGGACGGAAACGACGGCGGACTAAACATCACCCATGATGGCGGCGCCTCTTGGCGTTTTGTTGGTAATTTGCCCGTGGCTCAGTTTTATCATATTAATGTAGATAATGAATTTCCGTACAATGTCTATGGCGGTATGCAGGACAACGGAAGCTGGAGAGGTCCTGCCTATGTTTGGAAAGCGCAAGGAATACGCAATAGCTATTGGCAAGAAATTAGTTTTGGTGATGGTTTTGATGTGGTGCCAGACAGAGACGATAGTCGCTACGGCTGGAGTATGAGCCAACAAGGCTTTGTAAGTCGCTACGACTATATCACTGGTAATAATTATACAGTAAAACCCACTCACCCAGACCCAGATGTGTTCTTGCGTTTTAATTGGAATAGCGCCATAAATATTGATCCTTTTAATAATAGTACTATTTACTTCGGAAGTCAATTTGTACACAAATCGGTAGATAAAGGTCTTACTTGGGAGGTAATATCTCCAGATCTTACAACCAACGACCCAGAAAAACAAAAGCAAAGTGAAAGTGGCGGCCTGACAATGGATGCCACCGGAGCCGAAAACCACACTACTATTTTAGTAATTGAACCCTCTCCACTTGAACAAAATATGCTTTGGGTTGGTAGTGATGACGGACGTGTGCACTATACACAAAATGGCGGACAAACATGGACCGATGTGTCTACTAACATTCCTGACTTACCCAAAGGAAGTTGGATTGTACAAATAAAAGCAAGCAACAAAAACAAAGGAGAAGCGCTACTTGTTGCTAACGATTACAGACGATTTAATTACACACCTTACGCCTATAGAACTACTAACTATGGTAAAACATGGACTCGCATAGTAGCTGAAAACGATGTAGAAAGTTATACCCTTAGTATTGTTGAAGACCCTATAGAAAAGAATTTATTGTTTTTAGGAACAGACGACGGCCTATACATTTCAACAAATGCTGGAAGCAGCTGGATGAAATGGACACATGGTTTTCCAACGGTTTCGGTGAAAGATTTAGTGATTCAAGAACGTGAGCATGATTTGGTTATTGGAACGTTTGGTCGCGCCGCGTGGGTATTAGATGATATTCGTCCGTTGCGAGAGATCGCTAAGAACACCTCCCTTTTAAATGAAAACATTAAGGTATTTAGTCCGCCTACGGCATACCAAGCGGCATACCAGCAAGCAACAGGGAGTCGTTTTGGAGGCGACGCACTCTACAATGGTGAAAATAGAGCTGGAGGAGCTCGTATTAGCTACTATTTCAAAAAGAGTACGACGAAAGAATCTAAGGACGATACTGAAGAAGACACTGAAGATGTCGAAACATCGGAAATTTCCGAAGATAAACCAAGCAAAGATTCTATTTACATGAAAATTTATGACGGTACGCGCCTAATACGCACCTTGAAGAGAAAAGTACCTGATAGCACCGGATTTTACACATGGCGCTGGCGTATGGATGAGGCTGGAGTAGACAGACCTTCTAGAACCATACGTAAACGTCGCAACGAACCTGGAGGAACCTCAGTAAAACCAGGCAATTATAAAGTGACTTTAGAACACGATGGTGCTAGTACAACAACTAACATTAAGGTTGAAAGCGATCCTCGTTTAGAGATTTCACAACAAGCTATAAACGATAGCTATAGTGCTTCCAAGGAGCTTCAGAATATGACCCAGACAGCTGCAGATGCCGTAAAACAATTGGTTGAAAGTAAAAATACCGTAGACGATTTCAGCAAAAAACTAACAAAGGAAGACAAGAAAAAATACAAGGAAGAAATAAAAGCCTCTAAGGCAATTGGAAAGCAAATAGATTCGCTTGTTGCCCACTATTTAGGTACGGTAGACAAGCGACAAGGTATTACTAGAAATCCCGAAATAACGGTGATGCAGCGCATTGGCCAGGCCAATTGGTATAGCGGCAGTCGTCCAGAGGGATTAACTAAAACCGAGCGTATATTGATACAACAAGCCAAAGAGGAACTGGAAAAGGCGCTGGAAAAAACGAACAACTTCTTTGTAACCGAATGGCCGACCTATAGGTCTAAGATGGAGAAAGTAGTTTTAGATCCTTTCAAAGAAACAAAGACAATCAAATTAGAATAACTAAACAACTAAACAATGAAAAAACTAATCGCACTCGTTGCCATCCTATGTCTTTTAATAGGTTGTAAAGAAACCAAAAAAGAGGAGGTAGCCGAGAACAGGGAAATACAGCAATACACCATAGAGCAATTTATGGATAACGAGAATGCCTTTGCCAATGGGTATTCTGCCGATAAGAGTACGATATTAATGACCAGCAATCGCTCTGGAATCTATAATATGTACACAACTCCAGAAGGTGGTGGTGAGTTAACACCAATTACAAAAAGTGACAGCGCATCTATATATGGAATCTCCTATTTTCCAGAAGACAATCGTATTCTATTTAGAATGGATGGAAACGGAGATGAAATTTTCAAAATTTACATGAAAGATGGTGCCGAAATTACCGCCCTTACTCCTACTACCAAAGTACGAGCACTTTTTAGAGGTTGGTCTAAAGATAGTAAAAGTTTTTTCTACGGAAGTAATGAAAGAGATCCCAGATTTTTAGACCATTATGAAATGGACATAGAAACTATGACTCCAAAAATGATATACCAAATTGAAGAAGGTTTCGATTTTGCAGGTATAAGCGAAGACAAAAAATATATCGCCTTGGTGAGTCCAATAAACACTAACGACTCAGATTTGTTTGTGTTGAACACTGAAACAAACAAAAAAACTAAAGTTAATACTGCGCCTAGCGCTAACCGACCGCAAGACATGGCGCCCGACGGTAGTGGCTTCTATTATACTACAGACGAGGGTAGCGAGTTTAGTTATGTAATGAAATATAATTTTGAAGAAGGTACTTCGGAAAAGGTAGTAGCACGCGAATGGGATATAAATGGCTATTCGTTCACAGATAAAGGAAGTTACCAAACCACTTTTATAAATGAAGATGCTAAAAACACCCTAGAAGTAACCGAAGTTTCGTCTGGGAAAGCAGTAGAATTTCCAAGTTTTGAAAATAAGGAAATCACGAGCGTATCGTTCTCTAGAGATGAAGAAGCCGTATTACTTCGTGTTGGGGGTTCTCATACACCTTCAGATAGTTACTCGTATAATCTTTCAACAAAAAAGTTATCGCGCCTAACGGAAAATTTAAACGACGAGATAAACAATGAAGATTTAGTTACTGCCAAAGTAATCCGTTACAAATCTTTTGACGGACTTGAAATTCCTGCGATTTATTATGAGCCACAGCAAGCTACTAAAGAAGACCCTGTGCCAGCATTGGTTTGGGTACACGGTGGCCCAGGAGGGCAATCGCGGCAAGGATTTAATAGTACAATTCAGTATTTGGTAAATCACGGATATGCTGTCTTAGCCGTGAACAATCGCGGGAGCAGTGGCTACGGAAAAACATTCTATAAAATGGACGACCGCAATCACGGTGATAAAGATTTAAAAGATTGTGTTGCAGGAAAAGACTGGCTGGCTGCGCAAGAAAACATCGATGGAGAACGCATTGGCATTATTGGTGGCTCTTACGGTGGTTACATGACGATGGCGGCTCTTACCTACGCTCCAGAAGAATTTAATGTAGGTGTAAATATCTTTGGTGTTACCAATTGGCTACGAACACTAAAGAGCATTCCGCCATGGTGGGAGTCTTTTAAAGATGCCCTGTATACAGAAATGGGTGATCCCAATACGGCAGACACCGTTAGATTGCGTCAGATTTCTCCGTTATTTCATACAGATAAGGTAACTAAGCCTCTAATGGTATTGCAAGGCGCAAAAGACCCACGCGTATTACAGGTAGAAAGTGACGAGATAGTTGCGGGTGTTCGCAAAAATGGTGTGCCAGTAGAATATGTTTTGTTTGAAGATGAAGGGCATGGTTTTGTTAAAAAGGAAAATCAGATTGAGGCCTACGGAAAAATTAAAACCTTTTTAGATATGTACTTAAAAGGAGACGGTACGTCACCGATGGACGGTGATAAAATTAAAAATGTAGAAATAAAAGCAGAAGAATAGTATGAAAAAAATATGTTTGGTAATCTTGCTGTTAGTAGCAGTTAACGCAGTATCTCAAAATGCTGAAAATGACGAATTAGGAGCATGGTATATCTTGGCCTCCAATAGTAAAGTTTCCGAGAAGTTTTCAGTCCAGCTACAAACCCAATTTCGCTTCTTTGAGCTTGCCAGCGAAATACAACAGTTTAAGATAAGAACAGGAGTAAAATATCGAATAATGAAAGGGCTTTCTGTAGGAGCGGGTTATGCTTATTTCAGAAATGATTTTTCGTATCAATCTGAAATTCCTGAGTCTTTCGACGAGCATAGAATTGTTGAAGACATACTCCTAGACCATACTATTGGGAAAGCAAAAATAGACCACCGTGCAAGACTTGAGAATAGATTTATTGTACAAAATGGAACAACAGACACAAGGCATTGGTTTCGGTATATGGCGAAATTTACGTATCCATTTTCAGACACATGGAGTGCAGATATATATAATGAAATTTGGCTCAATGTTGGAAATGAGCCCACGTTTGCACAAAATTGGTTGGGTTTAGGTGTTGGTCATAAATTTAGCGACCTCATAAAATCGAGAATTGGATTTCAGCGTATTCATCTAGATGGTCCAGATTTTAATAGGCTATTGTTAGGAATTACCTTTACGCCCGACTTCTCTGGTAGCTCAACGCCTTAGGCAATAAACACAAAATTTGTCTGGGTTATATTTAACGCCATAAAAAACAGACGGTATGAAATCTAGTAAAATAAACTTCACCAACGCAAACGGTAAAACACTTTCCGGAAGAATTGACTTGCCCTTAGAGCGCGACCCTCACAATTTCGCAATTTTTGCACACTGTTTTACATGCACAAAAGATTTTAGTGCCGTAAGAAATGTGAGTAAGGCATTGGCTAGTGAAGGTTTTGGCGTTTTACGTTTTGATTTTACTGGTCTAGGAGATAGTGATGGAGATTTTGCCGACACCAATTTTTCTAGTAATGTTGAAGATCTTGTAAGTGCTGCAGAATTTCTTGCGCGAGAATTTAAGGCTCCTAGCCTACTTGTTGGGCATTCTTTAGGAGGAGCAGCCGCGATTTTTGCGGCTTCAGAAATTGATAGTATTGAAGCATTGGCTACCATTGGCGCGCCTAGTAATCCTGTGCATGTTCAAAAACAATTTGGAACTCAACTAGACACTATAAAATCTGATGGAGAAGCTGTTGTACAACTTGCGGGGCGCGATTTCACATTTAAAAAACAATTTATAGATAATTTAGAAGCACATTCTTGTGAGAATGCAGCACGGAAATTAAATAAAGCTCTTTTAATTATGCATTCGCCACAAGATGCAACTGTTTCTATTAAAAATGCTGAAGAAATTTATCACGCTGCCAAACATCCAAAAAGTTTTGTAACACTCGATGGTTCTGAGCATTTATTAATTGATAAGAAGAATGCATCGTACGTGGGCAAAGTCATAGCTGGTTGGGCGGCGCGCTACATTGAAGTACCCGTAGAACAAACCATAAAAACAACACATGCCGCCGTAGCTAGTTTAGATGATGAAGACGGATTCACAACATTAATGAAACTAGGCACGCATTATTTGAAGGCAGACGAACCTATTCGTGTTGGTGGTAAAGATTTTGGTCCTACCCCATACGAATTATTAGCTGGTAGTCTTTCTGCCTGTACTGCTATGACCATTCAGATGTATGCAAGGCGTAAAAAGTGGCCCATTGCAAACGTTGAAGTGCACACTAGCTATTCGAAAGATTATGCAAAAGATTGTGAAGCATGTGAAAAAGATCCATCTGCCAAAATAGACACATTTACCCGTGAGATAAAAATCACCAGCTCCTTAGATGAAAAACAGCTACAGCGTATTTTGCAAATAGCCGACAAATGTCCAGTTCACAAAACATTGCACAGCGAAACTCAAGTTATTACTTCATTAATTACATGATAAAGTCGGAGAAATTTGAAGTAACCATAACTGGAACTCATGGTGTAATTATTCCTTTGAGACTTGCCAAACCTTTTCTAGATGCCAATAAAACTAGAGTGGCACTTACAGCTTATCACAACAACAAAAAACTTAATTTTCATGGAAAATTACACCAGCGTGGTGATGAAATACTCATAAGTTTTGGAAAACGATATCAGACCGAACTGGGTGTAACCCCTAAAGAGCATTTTTGGTTACAATTGTTTGAAGATACTAGCAAGTATGGTGTAGAAGTTCCGGAAGCTTTTATGGTTGTCTTAGAGACCGACCCAGAGGGTTTTCAATTATTTGAAAGATTATCTATTGGAAAAAAACGAAGTCTTATTTATTATATATCACGATTTAAGAGCGCTCAAACGCAAATAGATAAGACACTTATACTATGCGAAAATTTAAAACGTGGTATTACAGAAACCAAAGAGCTCATTAAACAGCAATGGTAAGTTTTTGTGAAATATTTGGGTAACAAAAACATACTTCCTACTTTTAGAAGATAGAAAAATAATTAAATCAATTAAATATGAAAAAAGTTAGCATTGCAATAATGAGCTTAGCCGTTTTAGGGCTAGTAAGCTGCAAGGATGAAGTGAAGGAAAAAGAAGTAACGGAGGAAGTTGTTGTTGAAGAGGTTACAAAAAACACTACTGAAAAAGTGGTAGCTAAAGATAAAAAGCTGTCTTTCGAGCTATACCCAAAAAGTGATAGTGAAGCTAAAGGTAAAGTTGTCATTATAGAACATGAAGGAAAGGTGTACTTTACTGCAGAAATAGAAGGCCTATCTGAAGGAACTCACGCCATTCATCTTCATGAAAAAGCCGATTGTTCATCAGATGATGGTAAATCTACTGGAGGTCATTGGAATCCAACATTCACAAGTCATGGTAAATGGGGGTCAGAAGATGGATATCACCTTGGAGATATTGGAAATTTCGAGGCGAATGCAAGAGGAAATGGTGTCATTGATTTCACTACAGACCAATGGTGTATTGGTTGCGGCGATGAAAAGAAAGATATTGTAGGTAAGGCTGTTATCGTGCATCAAGGGGTAGATGATTTTGTTTCTCAACCTTCGGGAGCTGCAGGAGCACGTATAAGTTGTGCTGCTATTATTCAATAACCACTGTTTAACATATAAATAAAGCCTCTGATGAATCATCAGAGGCTTTTGTATGTTTAGTGCTATTGTTTCTTTTTAGGGACACTTGAGGCAAGGTTTACTTTATGTTTCAACAACAAAAACAATACTTCACTAAGGGTATTTCAAAAATAATACCAAACTAAAACCCTGAAAGGCAATTACCTATCAGGGTTTCATTCTTAATGTATTAACGTATTTATTTTTTTACGATTCGTTTTACAACACTAGCTGTTTCAGAATTAATTCTTACAAAATAGAGCCCAGTTGCCACTCTTTCTAAAGAAATTGCAGTTGAAGCACCCGCTCCTGAGAGGTCTATGGTTGATATCACTCTACCATTTACGTCTGTAATGATAGCGTCTGTAAGATTTAAAGAACTAGTATTACTAAGTGTTAGCATTCCTGCAGTTGGATTAGGATCCAATGCAATACCATTAGCTAATGCTATATCTTCTACACTTAAGAGTTCTTCTACAGTTACATCGAATGTACACGATGCTTCGTTACTAGCATCGTCTGTTGCCGTAATCGTAATTGTTGTTACTCCTGGCCCTACTTGAGTACCTGCAACAGGATCTTGAGTTATTACTGGAGATACTGTACAATTATCTGTTGCAACGATTGTTGTTGTATAATCTGGCAATGTATATTGTTCGCCAGCATTTACCGTTACACTCTCATCTGCAGGACAAGTAACAACTGGATCTGTAGTATCTACACCAACTAATACTTCTGCTTCTCCACGCTGACTTAAACATCCTAAGTCACCAGAAACATCACCGATATCTGTATTTGGCGTACCATAATCTGATGCCAAACAAACATCTGCGAAGTCTGCTCCAGTATCAGTATCTGCAACTCTTCTAAATGAATTATTACAAGTAACAGTAAGTGAAATACCATCACCCATAAAATCAAGATCGTTTGCCGTTATATTAAATCCGTTAATTGTAACATTTAATCCCGAAATATCTTGTTCTGTCATATTCCAGAAAACTGAATCTACAACATTTCCTACGTCGTCAATAATGATAACCCATCCGTCACCATTACCCCACCAGATGTTAGAACCCCAGTAATCACCACTACCAGAATCATCACTCCATGCCACTACAGAATCTGCTCCCATATTCCCCAATGTTTGTGTCACTGGGTTCACGTTATTTAGAGTTCCGAAAGGTTGGTCACTAATTGCAACGGTGTAACCGCTATAATCGAATGCTTCTCCCACATTTTGAATTTCAAGTCTATCTGGTGTTTCAAACGTAAGTTCAGACACAACTAGCTTAGACGTTGGCAATGGCGGGCGCTCTTGTGCGTAAACCGACGTTGTCATTGTTGGACTAAATGTGTATGATGTTCCTTCAGCTAAAACGTTTCCTCCAGAAGCGGCGTCGTACCACAAAATAATATTTGCTGGATCGTTTGGTGTAGCAGTAACTGTTGCATCTTCTTCTCCACAAACAATGTCGTCTCCTGTTGTAGCTGGAGCTGCGGCAATAGCAATCACTTCAATATCATCAGAGTCTGAAGAAGCTAGAGAACATGCACCATCTTGTACTGTATAAGTAATTGTGTGGATTCCTGCTCCTGCAGCAACTGGATCGAAAGAATAAGTATTCCCATTTCCATCATCGGTAACACCAGGTCCAGAATATACTCCACCAAATGGGCTTCCACCTCCAAGATCTGTAATTACAGGGCTTCCTTCACAAACATCGTTTGGCGCAGCAAAATCAGCTGTTCCAGATGGTGTGTCAAATGCCTCAGTACCATCAGAACGGCTATTCGAAGATCCTTGATCAGCACTTACTCCTAAACCTCTTCTTGCAAATGCATCCCATAAGAAGCATTCATTGGCACCGCCATATAAAGCTTGGTCTGCCGCAAAAATGGCATCTCTACCATCTACAAAACCAGGGCTACATGGTTGTAATTTCATTCCTTCCATTACAATTGCAAGCGCTTGTACGTTACCTGCATCTAGATTTACATCTCCTGTAAAGTTATAGATATTGTTATCTACGCCGTACTCTGCTATCAACTCCCAAGTAACTTCCCAGAGTGTTGTAGCCCAAACAGAACCAACACCGTGAGGTACCGCAGCTGTTTTGATATCGTCATAAGTTTGTGGATTTACACCGAAATCTGTGCTGTAGGGGAAAGGTCTAATTCCACCTCCTCCAGGTCCTTGACCAAAAAGATAAGTACCAACAGCTCTTGAGTCTGTTCCCATATCGCCAGGCTCCATAGTAAGTATAGCTCCAAGATAATCACTCCATCCTTCACCCATTTGCTCGGTATTTCCTAAACATCCAGATTGACTTGGTCCTCCTGTTAATCTATTTGAAACTCCATGACCATACTCGTGTACAACTACTAAATTATCGAAATCTCCATCTTTATCACCACAAATATACATCTGCATTTGTGGGTTACTACCATCTGGTGGCGTTCCGAAGTTTGCATTACACGTACCAGAACCGTCTTGAGCTTCTGCATTTACTGAATCACTTCCAGCTCCTGACCCACTATAATTGAGCTCCTGAAAGTTCCCTCCAGCTTCATCAAAACCGTAGTGAAAAAGAACGTCATGAATAATGTTGTTCCAGTAGAATAAGTTTGTAATGGCTGCAGATTCATACTGATTTGTATTTGTATAAATTTGATTGAAAGGGAAAGCAGCCCCAGTAAAATCAAGTGTTGCTCCACCGTCTGGCTGAAATCCGAAGTTATCACCATCTTCATAGGCATCTACATTATTTCCTTTTGTAACAGTAAATTCTGCACCAGCTACACCGTTTGTATCGTGCCATCCAAATGGTGATGCTAACACATCTGCAGGATTCGTTTCAATAGTTCTAGCACCAAAATAAGGACTCTCAATTGGCATTGCTATAACTTCGTAACTATTAGGAGGCATCGTTGTTGTTGGTGCCACCGTTTCAGTATAATTAGGAATATCGTATAAATTTTTATTGTAATCTATAATTTCATCTGTACCATGCGTATGACTTAAGTTACAACTTACAATCCAATTCACTTGGTCTATAATAGCTCCAGTAGACGCATTTACACGAACACTCCACCAATCATGACCTGAAACTTCTTGTATAGAAAGGTCCCAAGCTAATGTTAGCTGATTTGCATTATCTAACTGATAGGTCAATTTTGCAGGTATATTACTTAGCGATAGAGCACCTTTTGAGATAAGAGTCTCTTGCGACGCTCCAGACTTTCTTTCAATAACCGAAAGACCTCCAGACTGTGCATAACCAAGCTGGTCTGCAGCCGCCTGCACAGCTTGAACAGCAGAAATAGAAGGATTAGCACCTGTTGTTGCTCTATTAGCAGCGCCATTAATAAATCTATTGTTTTGAGTTAGCACAGAACCGTCTGCAGTAAAGTGCATCCCAGACTCAGTACCATACACTTCAAGACCATTAACAACTTGTCTATAATATATATGTACAACGCCGCTTGTTGAACTAACGTTCTGATCGGTTATGGCCCAAGTAAGGTCATTTGCCTGTAGTTTTTTGGATTCAACCAATTGTGATAGCTTTTCATCTATCTGGCTTGTAAGCGTTTGGGCTACGGTTTGACCAATACACAAGCTAAAGAACGCTACTAACATTCCAAAGGAAATCTTTTTCATAGGATGTGGTGTTTAATTATTTTAAGGGTTTGGGGTTTAATGTCGTAAAAATAATTGTTTTTATGTATTTCAACAAAATATTTATTGTACTCTGTGTTTTTTTAACATTTATTCAATTTTTTCTACTAAAAATTATCAATTGTTGAGTTTTTAATAAAATTTGAAAGATATATTACAAATTGATTAACTTGTCCTCCTCAACTTATATATATAAATGGAACAACCCGATTTTTTAATTACCAGTATGCAAAATGGTAATGAGCAAGCTTTTTCAAAGCTTTACACAATGTATTCTGAAGCTATATACGGTATTATTTACAGCATAGTTTTAAACGAAGAAATTGCAGAGGAGGTCTTGCAGGATGTATTTATTAAAATATGGAATAACGCCAGTTCCTATAATACCAAAAAAGGACGGTTTTTTACGTGGATACTTAATATCGCTCGCAATACTGCTATTGACAAGACACGATCTAAAAATTTTAAAAACAGCAAAAAAAACCTGAGCACTACAAATTTCGTAGATATTTTACTGGCGGGTGATAACTTAAACAAAAAAACGAATGCCATAGGCATTAAAAAGTTTGTTGAAAAATTAAAGCCAGTGTGTATTCAAATAGTAGAACTACTCTTCTTTCAAGGATACACGCAAAAAGATGCGGCAGAGAATTTAAAAATGCCTTTAGGCACACTGAAAACGAGAAACAGAAACTGCCTTAACGATTTAAGACTTATGGTCTTAGGACCTCAATAATATGACAGAAGAAGAAATCATAGAATCAGGAAAATTAGAGCTCTACGTTTGTGGGGCTTTACCAGCAGATGAAGATGTTGAGATACAAGAAGCTGTAGCAGCTTCAAAAGTACTTCAAAAAGAAGTTGAAGTGATCGAAGCTTCCTTTATTACATTGGCAGAGAGCGTTGCTCCTCCACTCTCGGCTATGGTATGGACATACATACTAAACACCATTAACAAAGTAACAAAACTAGACAGAACAGATACCTCATCAACCAACTGGAGTGCTATTAGTGGTTGGGCAGCAGCAGTAGTTGTACTAGGCGGACTTTTCTGGATGATGAATCAAAACAGTACGTTAGAGCAAGATATTGAACTTACTACTACAGAAAATAACAAATTAGAAGAAACATTACACAATGTTGAAGAACTTCAGAAAATAAATGAAGGTATTTTGGCAGATTTACGTGATGATGCATTTCAAAAAATACCCTTACCTGGAAACGACGCTGTGGCACCTGAAGCTTCTGCTAAGATGTACTACAACGCAACCGAAGGTATTGCTTACTTAGACGCCGACAAACTACCCGCAGCACCACAAGGTAAAGTATACCAAGTGTGGTCATTAAAAATGGAACCTTTAACACCTAGTAGCATGGGGTTGCTCGAAGAATTAACATCGGTAAAACCTGGGCTTTACAAATTTGAAAACTTTACCAGTGCAGAAGGTTTTGGAATTACCCTAGAGCCTGAAGGAGGAAGCGAAACCCCTACTCTAAGCCAACTATATGTATTGGGTACCGTGGGTAACACCCCGTAACTCAATTATTCTTATCATAAAAAAAGGACATCCTTTAAAAAGGATGTCCCAACTAACAAAAAAACTCTGAAAAACCGGTTTCCCGGTTATTGATTATCCAATTGATAACCAACCATTGTATCTATATTTACGAAGTTTCTATTCTTACGGTTTTACAATGTTTCAATTTTTCTAAATAATACCGGTCCAACTTCAAATTCAGCCTCTAACAGTTCTTGTTTTAAAGGTGTTACTTCCTCTAGCAATCCGTTGGCTTTATAAACTAAAGCAGAATGATACAATGCCATAGGTTCTGATGTCTTGCCAGAAACAAAGCGCTCTATTGTTTTCAACGCATCTTCGTTTAAACCATTCTTTAGTTGAGCTAAGGCAAGTAAATGATACGTTTCTGGTGTAGCTCGATTAGAAACTTCTTGTTGAGCCAGTTCTAATGCTTTTTTCGGATTAGTATCTGCATATACTTCAATTAGGTAAGCATTGTACATTGCCCCATAATTACCCTTAGCTACAGCATCTAAGAATTTATTTGTTTCGGCGGTACTACCTGCATTGTCATTATTAAATTCAGCTATTTCAGCTCTTAACAGATGGTAGTCTGGTATTTTATGATGTTCTGAAATGCTATCTAAAATTTGTAAGGCAGCTGCGGTATCATGCTCTCCGGAGTAGGCAATCCAAGCAATTCCCTTCTTAGCATAGGCATTATCTGGCTGAATATTAAGTGCCTTTATATACTGCCAATACGCATCTTGAATACGTCCTGCATGACCGTAATAATCACCTAAATTAGTATAGGTCCATAATTGAAGCGGACTACTTTTTCGGGTGTCGGCAATGTCTCTAGCTTTTTCAATAAAATGAATCGCAGCATCTAGATCACCTTTGTAATCATTCCATTTTGCCAAGCGAATGAGGTAGTTATAATCTGAAAGATTCTTCGATTTTTCTAACATTTCCGAAGCCTTGTCATATTCACCAACCTCCATGTAAACATCAAACAACATAAGTTCTGTAGCTTTTTTATTCGAGTTACCCTCATAGCTTTCTTCCAACACTTCTTTCGCCTCTTTAAAGCGGTGCTGACTAATATAATTATGAGCTAAACCTCGCTGAAAGGCATCTTTGTTATGAGCAGAATTTAGAATACCTTTTTTATATAAACTTTCTGCATTGTATAGAAAGGTTGCATCGCCTGTGGTTTGAAATAACGTAGCATAAGCTCCTGCTAACGCTCCTAAACTACCTACACCTGTAGTGTCTGCGGAAAGTTTATTAGACCAGAAGTCTCTTTCTACCATGGCATTTTTGTACGTGTTTTGCGAATCGTTAGACAAGAACTTCTCATATTGTTCTAGTTTGGTGACCTTAATTTTTTGAGTATCGCTAGCGCATGAGAAGAACAGCGCTACCATACCGAGAAGAAATAGTTGTTTCATAATAGTTGTAAAAAGAAAAGAGCAATATATTTATATTGCCCTTTTCAGTAAAATTAAAAGTTTTATTACTGGTTTACAGTAGACATGTACGGGAACGAAAGTGAGAAATCACGATCTCCAGCATCAACCCCATCTGAGATTAATAATGGTTCTCCCATAGGAACTCCATCAAAATTCAAGTTTGCTAAATCGCCTCCTCCAAAAATAAGGATTAACGAAATATCAATTACATCATCTGATAAGGTACGTCCTGTAAGGGCAACACCTGTAGCTGGGTCAAAATATGTTGTTTGTGCATTAGGCGCAACCTGTAACGCATCGAACTGCGCTAATACCGTAGTAAAAGTTGGCGCATCCAGTCCGAGTATATTTGTTTCATAGTTTACATCTGCCGGGTCTAACCCAAGTGCAACTGCATAAACATCGAAATATGCCTCTAAGTTCGTCTGAAAAATAGGCTGAAAAGAACTACGGTCGCTTACAATAGTTGTATTGAAGTTGTTTTTCACCTCATCACTTCCACCAAAAACGGTGTTAATTCCAGGTCTACCCATTACATCTTCCTGAACGTATGTTCCAGAAAAATCTAGGATTACCGCACAGGGTTCGCAACTACCACCGCAATCTACTCCTTCTTCATCTCCATTCATCAATCCGTCGTCGCAAGTAGGCTCATTTAGGGCATTGCCATTGTCATCATCGTCTGCACATTGTACAAACGTAGCTGTAGTAGTTAGTGCTACTGCTGCTAAAATTATATATCTATATAGTGTTTTCATATCTGTAATTTTATAAATGTTTTGTAATTATTATTGTTTTCTTTTGGTAGAAACCCAAACATTATAAGCATCTGGTAAGCCGTCTACAAGTCCCGCTGCAGTTGCTACGTGTGTAGGTGCTGTTCCTAGCATACTATTTGGTACTTCAACCGTAATAGCCAAAACATTTAAATCTTCAAAAAAGTCGGTTGCATCTGCAGGAGGTAAAAATCCTTCTGGAGCTACCGAGCCAGAAGCTACTGCATTAAATCGCTCAAAATCGAAATAGAAATAATCTCTTCTTGGTCCAGCGAAAAATGTCATTCCATTGGCTGTACCGATTTCGGTTTCATCAGTTCCTGAAATTTTAACGCTACTCATAGGTCCAGTAACCTGTACTTCGCTACTTAAACCTGTTTGCGCAGGCGCGGTTGGTCCGAAGAAATACATAGAATCTCCTCTTCGCACTGCTTGAATTACCAGATCTTCAACAAAATCACCTGTATTGTCTATGTTAAATTCTACCATTACATCTTCTTCAAAAGTTGCAGTGTTGGTAACATTACCAGGTACCAAAGGTCCTTGAATGGTTGCGATAAGCACAGTGTTGTTCGGGTTGTTACCTTCAAACGCATACAAATCGGCGATGTCTGAGGTAGTTAAAGCCACCGCTGGAGCATCTACGTGATCGGCAGCTATAAAGACTACCGAAAGTATTGCTACTCCCAATCCGCCAATGGCCGCTAAAATTTTAGTTCTTTTCATTTTCATATATTTAATTATTAAAAAATAGTTTTTTGAAAGTAGGAAACGGCTGGTTTATTTGGCTATTTTTACCTTCATTAATAGGTACGTCTAAAATACCTGTACGGTTTTTAGTGCGCAGTTAATTTTTTGTTAACAACATAAGAAAACACTCATAACTCAACCTAATGAACCCTTCAGCAAGTGGATGGATTCCGAAATATTTTAAGATACGGGCAGATGCTGTTTCTTCAGAATCGCACATACATGAATCTATTTCATACCACCAACTTCAGAGCGCAGGTTTTATTCATGGTGTTTCCATTACATCGTTACTACAGCCCATCCCCACCAAAATAATTCTTACTACAGATGAGCTCACCAAAATTAATCTATTTCATCTATTAGTTACACGCTATTTTGAACATAATAACGATGCCACTCAAAAAGATGCTATAAAATCTATTTTAGAGTTCTATCACCTTATAGAAAAGGGTAGAAAAGGGTTTTTTAATCAGTTTGCAAGATATTCAAAAAATCATACAAAACTCGAACGTATAATGGCAGTTCGAATTCATGAATCGAACAATCTTTTAAAACGAAATTTTACTTCGCTACTTACCTATGCCTTTCTCTACCTTGACGTATTAGCTTATGAGCAATACCTTTTAGGGAAACAAGATGTAAAGGCATTTATCACTCGTTTTGAAAGCACAGTTCTTTATGCCTGTTTTCATGCTTTGCAGAGTAAACAAAAGAAGAATAAGTACGACAGATTACTTATTGAACTGTTTGAAGGTAACGCAGCATATGCCAACAGTAAAAAAAGTCAGCAAGAATTTGTTGAAAGCGTTAAAGCTTCCTCACCTCATCAACGTACTTTTATATTAGACATTAGCTGCCTAGCCGTATGGGACGATTTCAGCATGGATGCTAGCGAAGCTAAATTCTTGAGAGGCTTATGCGAGCAGTTAGAGCTATCTGAAAGCACTTTAGCCACAAGCATAGAAACCATTGTAATTCTTACCCAAAACGAAAGCGTACAGGTCAAATTATTTGAATACGCCCACCCCGTAAACCAGTTTTACAAGCAAGCTACCAAAACGGTAAAAACGCTGATTGTAAGAAATAAAACCCGCCTAATTACCGAATTGCATGAAAGTGGAGAGCTTATTGTCCTCCTCGGAAAATCTACATCTAAGGAACTTTCAGCAGAAGAAAAAGCAAAAGTAAAATCGCAACTACTCGATATTTGTAAAACAATACCGTCGTTAACCATTTTCTTACTACCAGGCGGAACACTCTTATTACCTTTACTCATTAAATTTATACCACAATTATTACCTTCGGCATTCGATGAAAACAGAATTGAAAAATAGGTTTGTATGAGCGCTCTATTAAAAAATAAAGATAACAGACCATTGCTTTGGCTTTTTACACCGCTCCTAGTTGTGGTATTAGCAGGATATTTCATCATTAATAACAAAGAGAGCTATTCTTCAGAAATCTTTGCATTCTCCTTAATGACAATCGCAATTGTTGCATTAGTATTGGCTTTTGCAAAAGGAGGTTTTAAAAAAGCAATCTACATCTTAGGGTATTTTTTCTTAGCATTTTTCGCATTCGTAAAACTTAGTTTTTATTTACAATATGGGGTGGGTATTAGCGCCTCTGCCCTCTTTGTTATTTTTGAAACTAATACAGGCGAAGCTTCAGATTATCTCTCTAATTATTTTAGCCTACCAACAATAATTATCGGGATTATTTTACTAGTTCCACTTTTCTTTCTGCTGAAATCGAAACTCCATAAAAATACGGTTGCCTTAAAGTCTATTGGTGGGAGACAACTAATGGCCACAGTTATTCTCATAGGTATTGCAACAGCTTCAGTCTATCTTATTAGAAAAAATTTTAGAACGGTAAACATTCCGTATGCAACATTAAGCACATGGAAAGAATATAAAATTGCCAAGCAAAATCTAAAAGATAACCTCGCCCAACCAACGAGTCCTGCGTTTACCGATGTGGCCTCAGATGAAACCCCTCAAACCTATGTGGTAGTTATCGGTGAGTCTACATCTAGCTGGCATATGCAACTCTATGGGTATCCACGCGAAACCAACCCTAAATTAACAGAGATAAGAAACGAATTGATTGTTCTAGATAGTGTAATTACGCCTCACGTGCATACCATTACCGCACTAGACAAGATTTTAACGCGTTCCAACGCTCAGACAATTAAGCCAAATCCCAACGGATCTATCATTCAATTGGCGAATATGGCGGGTTTTGAAACTTATTGGCTATCTAACCAAAAGCCCGTCGGACTATACGAAAGTATCCCTACCATCTTAGGAAGCGCGGCTAAGCATACTCAATTTCTGGCTACAGACGACTACAATGCCCAAATCCTTGATGAAGATCTATTGCCCAAACTAGAACAGATATTAGGAAAAAAGGAAATTTCAAAAAAAATAATATTTCTACACCTCATAGGCACCCATTTACGCTATGAAAAACGATATCCGGCTGCTTACAATATCTTTACAGACGCACCGCCAAGATTAACCTATGCACATGCTAAAGCGATACAACAAACCAATGCCTATGACAATGCCGTACGATACAACGATGCTGTAATAAGAGATGTTATTGAATTACTTCGGAAACAGAACAGTATATCATCTATGGTATATTTTTCAGATCATGGCGACGAAGTGTATGACACTATGGATTTCTTAGGGCACAACGAATACCACAACACACCCCCCATGTATGAAGTTCCGTTTGTACTTTGGTTTTCAGAAAAATATAAAACAAACAAAAATTTCAACGCTAAACAACAGCGCAAAGAAGTATACAACTTAGAAAATTTTATACACACCTTCGCACAACTAAGCGCTATTCAGTTTAAGGGTTACAACCCCTCAAAAAGTCTTTTAGAACATGTGGAGACTGAAATTTCTGACACAATAAATGAATAAGAAAAAAATACTTGTTTTAGTCGCAATTGTTGTGGCGCTCAGTTTGTTCTTTTATCGATACAGCCCGAGAAAGTTTGAATTCTTAGGACACTATGATAAAATTGGTGCGCATCGGGTTAATAGTTTAGAGAAGTTAGCAAGCAGCTTGTCTTATTTTGATGCTATAGAATTAGATTTAGTCTATGTAGAGCATTCAGATATCCTAGATGTAGTACACCCGCCAGCTCCTTCAACTGGTTTATATTTTTCGAGGTATGTTGCTGCTTTAGATGGAGCCACCCCATTTTTGTGGCTGGATATTAAAAATCTAAATGAAGCGAATGTTGGCAGAATATTTCAGCAGGTACACACAATTTTAGAATCTCATAATTACCCAATAGATAAGGTACTTATTGAAACACGTTACCCAAAGGCACTACCGCGTTTCGCTAATGAAGGTTATAAAACAAGTTTTTATCTTCCACAGCAACTATACACCTTAGATGAACAAGCGCTAACATCTACAATGGTTGTTATAGACAGTGTTTTACAGCACCAGCCAGAGCTTGCCATTTCAACAAGTTATGTGGATTACAACTTAATACGAATGTATTTTCCTGAACGGTCTAAATATTTATGGAGTCTCTCGCATCGCAAATTTGGCGATTATTCTTTAGTGCGCGATTTTTTAAACGATGAAACTGTGCAATTAGTCTTAGTACGCTACAAACCGTTTTAGTGATCTATTCAAGCCAAAGTTTGAAGTCTTTTACTCGTTCTCTTGCTACAATAACCTCTTGTTCCTTATAGCTGTTAAGTTTAAGCTGCAACCTACTATTGGTATAGCTAATTATATCTTTTATAGCATTAATATTGATGTAATATTTTCTACTAATTCTGAAAAACGTCTGGGGTTCTAGTTCGTTTTCTAACTGTTCTAAGGTTGTATCTAGCAGATAATCTCTCCCTTCTACGGTGTGGGCGTAGGTGCCTTTATTTTCAGAATAAAAACACTCAATTTCATCTACCGAAATCATCTTTATATGCTGCCCTATTTTGGTGGTAAACCGTTTTTTGTATTCTCGCTCTACTGGGTTGACAAGTAATTTTTTGATGTCTTCAAAATTAAGCTGGAGGTTTGCTGCCTTTGGCTGTAACGACTGGTATTTAGTTACAGCTGTCTTTAGATCATCTTCATCTATGGGTTTTAAGATATAATCTATGCTATTGAGTTTAAAAGCTTGTAAGGCATATTCATCGAAAGCAGTTGTAAAAATAATAGCACTCCTTACGTCTACCTCATCAAAAATTTCAAAAGACAATCCGTCGCTAAGTTGTATGTCTAAAAAAATAAGGTCGGGATGTGTATTGTTAGAAAACCAATTAATTGCTTCTTCTACGCTATGGAGCAAAGTTGCTACTTTTACGTCTATGCGTTCCAACATACGCTGAAGGCGTCTTGCAGCTGGTTTTTCATCTTCAATAATGAGAACGTTCATATTAAAATTTAGTGGTTGATTTTAGTTTTTATAAAAGTACAAAACGGTTCAAATTAACGAACCTTTTTTCCATCTTTCCATACAACAGCTATGTTACTTATATTGTCAATATCTTGAATAGGGCTGGCATTTAATAAGAGCATGTCTGCTTTATAACCCTCTTTTATGCTCCCTGTTTTACCTAAGGGAAAATATTTAGCGGGTAAGGATGTTGCAGATTTTAAAACAACCAAGTTTGGAACTCCTGCTTTAGAGAGTAATTTAAGTTCTTTGTATAAATCAGTTCCATAATTAATACCTGCGTTCGGGGGGTCTGTACCAGCTAAAATATCGATACCAGCGTCATAGATCATCTTTACTTGCTGTTCTAATTGCTCATCAGATAACAGTTTTCCTTCTGGAGCAGATTTCCTTATCATAGGCAATACCAGCTGACTTGTTAAGAGTGTTGGCATAATAAAGCAATCTTTGTTTCTAGACCATGTTTTTAGTTGTTCTGTAGAAATTAACGTATCCCACCATACATGCACCAAGCCATCAGCACCATTTTCAAGTACTTTTTTTGCATCTTCAGCTTTAGAAATATGCACAACAGCTCTTTTGTCTTTAGCATGTGCAGCTGCTATGAGCGCGCCTACCGTTTCATGACTTAAGGTTTCCTTCCAGGGTTCAACAATAATTTTTATGTAATCTGCCCCCGCTGCTATGCGATCACTAATAAAGCCTTCTGCTTCTTCAGGTTTGATTAAGGTAGGTGTAGGAAAACCGTATTGAGTTCCATGTCCGCCAGGCGCTGTAGCCGCTGCTCCGGCAACAAAACAGCGAGCGTAGTTAGTAGAATCTTTTAACGACTTCATCATGCCTTGCGCCATTTCAACACCATGCATGTCTAGGACGTTTGTTACCCCTGCTTGTGCAGCTTCTGTTAACGCATCATTACTCCATGCATGTACATGACAGTTTGTGAGGGCGGGCATTAGAAATTTACCAGTACCATCTACGGTCGTTGCATCTGTTGTAATGGTTTTAGCAATTTCTGTAATAACTCCGTCTTCAACTAAAACTGAAATAGTATCGGTAACCGCTTCTCCATCGAAGACAGTTACATTGGTGATTACAAATTTTTGTGCAGATACCACCGAAACACATAGCAAGAGTAATAGTTTTAAAAGTGTTTTCATAGTTGAAAATTTCAGCATTAATTAAATTTTTCGAAATCACGTTCTTCGCGATCTATATACTCTTTAATTTTACGGTCTTCCCAGTTTTTAAGAAATTTCATCTTATGTCCAAAGACTTTTAGACCGTGAAAGAATAGTCCGATACCCCAGAAAAAAGGTGTTGTAAAGTGTCCCCAGTGCGGCATATGCATAGAAAAGAATCCATCGCTAAATAGGCCAAACGCTATAAGAAGTAGTATTAGATTTACAAATAAATATATGCTTAAGTGCACATAAAATCCTTTTATTTCTGCTACTTGCTTTTTAGCGCGCTCAAATTTTTCTTTGTCTGACGTATTCATCATGCTACTTAGTATTTTTTATCTTCGTTGTCCATGAATTCTTTCATTTTATTCTCCTCCCATTTCTTAAAGAATTTGAATTTATACTGAAAAGCATACAATCCATGTATTAGGAGCCCAATACCCCATAAAATTGCGGTACCATATACATTTAAATCTAACCATCTCTCGAAGTGTAAATCTTCAAATCCGTTTCCTTTAAAAAGATCAAACACATTGGCTTTAATAAGTAGTAATGCTATATTAATAATGAGGTAAGCTCGTAAATGCGCATAAAATTTCTTTATGTTTTCTACTCTTTTCAAGGCGCGTTCGTAGGGTGTGTTTTCTGGTGATTTCATACTAATTTCTTTAATTCCAATCTTGTTTTTCTTCCTCTTCTAGAAACTCTTTTAGTTTACGTTCTTCCCAATTTTTACCCATAAAAGGACTCCACTGAAACGCTTTTCCTGCTTGAAAAAGTAAGCCTATTCCCCAACCAAAAGCAGCCCATAAAAACCACATATAGCGCCATTCGTTCACATAGTAATTTAACGCACCCAGTAGGGTTATAAATATTGCGTACGATATCAAACTTGTGTAAAACTTCTTTATCTCTGCCACTCGTGCCTTAGCGCGAATGTATTTGTTCTGTTTTTCTGTATTATTGTTCATGGTAAGTTCTTTAAGGTTGATAGTCTTCTTCAATGTAAGGATGTTCTATAAATTGATTGACGTATCAGAATCCATAAATTCTTTCATTTTGCGTTCTTCCCAATTCTTGCCAAAAAAAGGATTCCATCCAAATGTTTCAGAGGCATGTCCAAAAACTCCGAAACCCCATCCTATAATTGGAAATACTGCCCACGGAAAATTACTCCCACCAAAATAATTAATGCTTATGAATATGGGAACAAAGATTAAATAGATGGTGAAGTGCGTATAAAATCCTTTAAGCTTTTCTACTTTTTCCTTAGCTTGTTGTAGTCTAAATTCTCTGTTGTTGTTTAGCGTTTCCATAATTTTTTTTTTAAATTATAGTGCTAAAGTAGCGCACTTTGGTTGCAAGATAAAAACAGAACTACCCAACTGTAAATTTTACAGTCTGAATTGTATTTTTTAGTCTTCCTTATTCATTAAGTCCCTAATTTTACGCTCCTCCCAGTCTTTATTAAATAGCGGATTCCAGTTAAAAACTTCAGATGCATGTCCTAAAACACCAAAGCCCCATCCTCCTATCGGAAAAGCTGCCCAGGGAAAATTAGTGTTAGACTGAAAGTTTAAGTAAATAAAGACAGGAATAAAGATTAGGTAAATTGTAAAATGAACATAAAACCCTTTTAACTTCTCTACATACTCCTTGGCACGTTCTAAACGTTTGTCTGAAATATAACTATCTTGACTCTTAGTAACCGTAGATATATTGGTAAGCATGGGTATAGAGACCCTAAACATTTCCTGATTTTTCTCTACCAATACAGGACGCTGCGTTAATAATCCAAATCGTTGGTATATATTTTGAAGCCCTACTCCGCTACTCTCCCGAAGCACCTTTTTAGGCTGTAAGTTATTTTCTATTACAAGATTTCCATTTTTTTCAAAGATGGTAATATGTAGTTTTTTTGAAGAGATTACCATGTTGTGTTTCACTGCATTTTCTAACAACAGTTGTAACGATAATGGTACCACCTTTGCCTCTGGATTGCTTACTTGCTCTGGGGCGGTAAAAACAATGCTGTCTTCAAAGCGCATCTTAATTAGCGTCATATATAGCCGGGCAAATTTAAGTTCTTCGGCAACTGTAACAAGTTCTTTATTTTTCTGCTCTAGTACGTATCTATAGACTTTAGAAAGTGAGGTTGTAAATCGTGTAGCGGCTTCTGGGTTTTCTTCAATTAAACTGGTTAGCACATTTAAACTATTAAACAAAAAATGCGGATCTAACTGGTTTTTAAGCGCATCGAACTGGGCCGACGCTGTTTTAGCAATAATTTTTTGCTGAGTTACCTGCGTTTCTTTTTTATGCTTGTAATAGTAAACACCGTAAAAAATAGTGGTAACCACCAACGATACAGAAAGACCCAGTATATATTGGTTAGGTGCTTGATTGGTTAAGAAACTTGAAATCGAAGCACCTTTCAGCACAACAAAAATAAACATGTTAATAAAGAACAAAGCAACAAGGGTGAGTCCTAATGCCCCAGCGTATGCAATTACCATAGGCCTAAGCTTAAACAGCGTAGTGCCATATTTCTTAATTATGTAATAAAAGAATGGCATGTTGGCCATATACAAAGGCACAGCGTACAGCTGGTTATAGCCAAAATCTCTCAATAAACTCTCTGTTGTAAATTTTAAGCTGCCCGTAAAATACTCGATGATAGATATCACCAAAAAAATAAGTGTACCTACAAAAAATGCTTTTGCTAATTCTTTTATAAAATGAACCATGTATTATTCACAATTATTTTCTTTCAATACCTGTGCTACTCTACTCTCACCGCCTTGCGGATAAAATTCTCCTTCTGGTGTAAAGTTAGCAAAAAGCGTGGCGGCACGTTTCAGATCTTTGCAGTAGGGTTCTGTAGGTTGACCAAACCATTTAGCACCACCTATCTCCCACTCTGCTTTCCCTAAGGCAACACGCGGATTCTCAGGTGCTATCTCAGCGGCCTTATTGTACAATTCCATGATTTTACCGCTGTATTTCATACCGTATTTTTGGCCGTCAAATACAACCCATGCAGTGAGTAACTGTGCTTCTAACACCATTATTTCAGGATTGTTTTTAGAGATCGCCTTGGCATCGTTCAAGAAATCTTGTGCTTTTTTTAATCGCGGGATTAGCTGCTCCTTATCCTTTTCAGAAAAACTCTGAAACACATTAATCTGCGACACATAAAATGGAGGTAACCAATTATCGGTCTCTGCTTGAGCAATACGCTCAAAGAGGTTTGCAGCTTCATCGCTTTTATCTGCTTTCCATAACTCAAACGCCTTACGCATTCCTGTTTCGTATTTGGTTTGTGCAGTGGCTCCTAAAGCCACAAAAGCAATAACAAGTGTAAGTATGTACTTCATGATTCTATAATTTTATTGATACTAGTTTTGTCTCGTTTTTTTTCAGTGTAAACTTGGCATCTTCCCATTTTGGCGGGCCAAACATACCAGTAGCGCCATTACTGCATCCGTAATCTTCTTTAGGCATAAATCCTAAATACATGTCAAAAACACCATCATCATCTTCATCGTGAAAGCAAGATACGGCATAAACTCCATCGGGCACATCAATAAAAGTAACTTTTGCAGTTTCATTAGCGATGGTGCTATCTGCAGATTTGTATTCTTTTTCTAACCATGTTCCTTGGCTGTCATATAAGCCTACTTTTACAGTGCCTTCGTTGCTGCTAAAGTTAGTCATGGTTACTTCTACCGTGTTTTGTGCTTGCAACATTACTCCTGTGAGTAGTAAAGCAAAATAATTTATTAGTGCGTTCATGAGGTGTGATTTTAAAGTTTCGGTAAATGTCTTCGGAAAATTTAGTTTTTGAAAAACCGAACTACCGAATTGTCATTTTTGGCGACTGAACTGTAACCAAAGCTTATTACAAATTATCTAACTGGTTATCGCTTCCGTCGTCACTTATGGTCCAGAAAAACCCTACGAAGAAAAATTGGTCTGCTGCTGGACGCAATTCCCGTCTGCTAAAATTTCCGTTGAAATCTGCCGTACTCGAATATTGATAGCCGTTCACGTTATTAAATCCAAAGACGTTGTTCACTGAGAAGTATAAAATTTTCTGCTGGCTAAGTAAATACGCCCAATTTAAACTCACACTATTAAAATCTTTTGTTTTTTCTTGTAGAAAACCAACAACATTAGGGTTGGTGTATGTGCGCCCACTGCCGTATTGGTAACTAAATCCTATCTGGCTCTTCCAGTCGTCTACCCAGTACTTTGCCACCACAGAAGCGTTGTGCGTATTGGCAAAAGAAGGCGTTGCCGTTGTGGGGAAATTTCTGTACTTACGTTCGGTATCTAGAAACGAATAGCTAATCCAATAATCTACATTTTTTATGCTTTCATTATCTCTCCAGAAAAAATCAATTCCCTGTGCATACCCATCGCCATTGTTGGTATACACACTATCAAAGCCTGCAAATTCTGTATTAAAAGTTACTAGATTACTGTACTGTTTTCTATACGCCTCTGCTCTAAAAATACGGTTATTGGCAACGTACTGATAATTTAAAATGTAATGCTGTGTTTGTTGTGCTTTTAAGTTTTGCTGAAATTTTAGCACATCCTGAAAAGGCTGTTGGTAGAAATCGCCGTAGGCTACAGACAGCTGACTGTTCTTCCCGGTTTTATAAGCAACCGAAGCCCTTGGAGAAACGGTGAACTGCTCAAACAACTGGCTATATTCGCCACGCACACCTAGTTTCATTGCAAACTTCTTTGAAAATATCAGATCGGTTTCTGCAAAAGCTGCACTCACGTTATTGTTGTAACCGTAATCTCCACTAAAAAATTCACTAGCTACGTCTTCGTTGAAATCGGTTAAAAATTGTTCTGCTCCAAAGTTTAATTTCACCCTATTACTAAAGCGTTTACGCAACTTAGCTTTAAGATGAAACGAATTTTCTCTATCCCTAATATCATTGCCTAACACGCCGATGTTAGAATGCGTATAGGTAAAACTTCCACCTGTTTCTAGCTTCCAGGTATCGCTTAGGTCGCCTCTATAGCTTGCGTTGGTATAAAAATTATTATTTTTTAATTTAAAATTCACCCCTTCTGGCACATTTATATCTTCTTGAGTTAGCTGAAAGTTTGTAGTATCGAAAGCAGCGTATAGTTTAAACAAGCCGTTTTTAAATTTATTTCTAAAAACAGTTTCTCCCGAAATACCCTCATAAGGTTTTTGCCAGTCGTTTCGGTCTGGAAAGGCCGCGATGTAGGGTGCAAGATTAATATAGGTAGCATTTACACTTAACGAGCGGTTTTCCCATTTCTGGGTGTTCCCTAAGGCAGCACCCACTGTCATGAGTCCGATTTCCGTTTTTTCCTGGTCTGGCTCGTCTATGGTGTTGAGTAACAAAACAGACGATAATGCCTGGCCGTACTCTGCAGAGTAGCCACCTGTAGAAAAGGTAATACCATCGAACAGAAACGGACTGTAACGCCCGCGTGTTGGGATGTTATTGGTTGTAGGTGTATAGGGTGAAAAAACACGTATACCATCAATAAAAATTTGTGTCTCGTTGGCGTCACCCCCACGTACAAACAATCGGCCATCTTCGGCAACCGTTGTGGTGCCTGGCAATGTTTGTAAAGCACCCACAAAGTCTCCCAAAGCGCTTGCGGTGGTCACTACATCGAGTGGTTTTAAAACAGATACTTTACTATTGTCGCTAGCCTCAAGGCTCCCTGCGCTTATTACAACGGTGTCTAGCGAGTTAACATCTTCGCGAAGGGTAAGTTTTAAGCCTTTTAACTGCGTTACATCTGCCGCCATCATAAAGGGCTCGTAGGTTACGTACGAAATAACCAGCGTTTGTATTCCAGTTTCCGAAGTAGTAAAAGAGAAGGTACCGTTTTCATCTGTAGAAGCCCCGTCGTAGGTACCTTCTAAATACACATTGGCTCCAAAAATGGGTGCACCATTTTTCTGAGTTACGGTGCCTGAAACTTCACTTTGCGCAAACGCTAACAATGGAAGCAGCAAGCATAGCGATAGTACGAAATAGAATTTTGATGACAAGATTGAAATTTTCATGTGGTTGATTTTAAATACAGGTCAAAAGTCATCTATGTAAAACTATTTTTCGAAAAAAAGGAACTCAATTGTAAGATTTAGGGGTTCAAATGTAAAATTGAATAAAGTTCTGCAAAAAGAGATAGAATATCCTTAATTATTGATAATTTACAATCAAATCTTTTCGAAATAACGGAAGTAAGTCGTAACAGCCCCACCGAGCAAACCATTATACTAAAAGAAAATAATACACCATGATTAAAAGTTATATAATTACAATACTAGTAGCCCTATGCGCTTGCACAGGCTTACAAGCACAGCTATTTGGACCACAAAATGTAGTGTATGAAAACATGGATACTATACTGTATGGTGTTCAGAGCGGCGATTTAGATACAGATGGCGACCCTGACATTATTTTTTTTACCACTGAAAACGTATTTTGGATAGAAAACATAGACGGCAATGGCACTTTTGCTAATGAACACATCTTAGATTCAAACGGAGTACAAACCTTTGCTCAAAGTCTAGTTGATTTAGATGACGACGGAAATCTCGACATTCTTGTAAGCTATTTTGAAGATGATAGGGTTGTTTGGTATAAAAATCTTGGCAATGGTACGTTTACAGGTTTACTTCTTATTGCAGGTAATCTAAATGACGCGGGCGGGGTGGTTACGGGCGATATTGACGACGATGGCGACCTGGATGTTGTACTAGGTGTGAGCAATGGCAACGGTTTATACTGGAAAGAACATCTGGACGGTAACGGTACCTTTGGGCCCATACAAACGATAGATGCAGGTATATCGCAGGCAAGAACCCAACGCTTGGGCGATATAGATGGCGATGGTGATCTGGATATAGTAACCAATGGTTTAGGCACCGAGCGTATGTCGTGGTTTGAAAACACCGATGGTTTGGGCAATTTTTCTGTACAACATGGTATAGAGACCAGTGGTTTATATGAAAATTTTTTTCAGATCGCAGATTTAGATGGTGATAACGATTTAGACTTAGTTTCTAGCAAAGACAAATCTGTTATTTGGAGAGAAAACACAGATGGGCTAGGTACCTTTGGCACTCCAAATGTGTTGTTTACAGACACCATAACACCACCTGGAATAGGTGGCTTTGTGAGTATTCATTTGGTAGATTTAGATAACGATGGTGATATAGACATCACCTACGACTCAGGCTTTGAGTATGGCAAGGTATATCATATAAACACAGATGGTACAGGTACCTTTGCTGCACCAGAATTTATAGACCCTCCCGTAGGTGGCACTACTGCCTACAATGTTCCGGTAGATATGGATAGCGATGGTGATATCGATTTGCTAAACAATTGTCTATTTCCCGATACAGACCTTAGAAACCAGTATTGGTACGAGAACACCACCATTTTAGGTACCCAAGGATTTTCCGTTAACCACGTAAAAATTACTCCAAATCCCGCAGGCACCCTAGTAGCTGTAAGCAGTGACGAGCCTATAAAAGAAGTTGGTTTCTATCAAATGTTTGGTGTATTAGTAAAAACAGTAGCAAAGGGGTTTCATGCCATAGATGTAACAAACCTCGCTAGCGGAGTATATCTGCTTAAAATAAAAACAGATACAGGTACCTCAGTAAAGAAAATGATAAAGAAATAACGGCTTTTTAGAGAACGTTAGTGTAGCATTAGTGACTCCTTAGGCTTGCTGTAGCAAAAGTATATGCGGTTTCTATATTTTGAGTATCTTTAAAACAAAGATATTTATCATGAAAAAACTATACATACTTATCCTTGCTACATTCGTATCGCTTACCTCCTTTAGTCAAGATACCTTTTCAATTATTGCCGTAGATCCTGTTACGGGTGAAATTGGCTCTGCTGGGGCTTCGTGTGTTACGGGCATAGGCTCTCAAGGCATTATAGATATTATCACAAAAATTCTTCCCGGGCGGGGTGGTGTAAATTCGCAGGCCTACGTATGCATTCCTAATACCAATTTAAACAACGCCATTGCCCAAATGGAGATGGGCGCGTCGCCTTCAGAAATAATCGATTATTTAATTGCCAACGACGCTTGTTCTTCCCCAGCTTTCGACCCAGAATGGAGACAATACGGTATAGCCGATTTTGACACTAATGGCGATCCGCGCACGGCAGGCTTCACAGGAAATCTTGCAGACGATTATAAAGAAGACCGCCAAGGTGCCACCTTTAGCATTCAAGGAAACATTTTATTAAACCAGACGGTTATAGATAATATGGAAAATAACTTCAACAGCACTACAGGTACGTTAGCCGACAAGCTCATGGCAGCCCTACAGGGCGCTAATTTTGCAGGAGCAGACTCTAGGTGCTTAGCAGCCGGAACCTCGTCTACAACGGCATATCTACTCGTCTACAAGCAAGATGACGACCCAAATGAGCCCTATTTACGGTTAAATGTAGGAGAACAAGCTTCAGGTATTGAACCTATAGATTTGCTACAAGATTTGTATGATGCGTTTCTCACGGTAGATGAAAACAGCCTTCAGAATAATATAGAATTATTCCCTAATCCAGCAACAACGATTGTAAACATTGTGCATGGTGCTTCTATTTCAGTAAAAAGTATGACGCTGTACGATATACAAGGAAAGCAGGTGTATGCTCAAACCAATGTTGATAAAAGCGCTATACAACATCAAATAGCTGTAAATCATCTCAAAAGCGGTGTTTATTTTATACAGCTTCATACAAACAAAGGTGATACAAGATTACAATTCGTAAAGAAATAACAACTATAACTACCAACATATAACAACCTAAACTACAATGACCACTGCAGCTAAAGTTGATGCATATATTGCAAAGCATGCTAAATGGAGCACGATACTTACCGAGCTTCGTAACATATTAAACACCACAGAACTAACCGAAGAAGTAAAATGGGGCGCCCCGGCCTACCTGCTAGATAAAAAAATTCTTATTGGTTTAGGAGCGTTTAAAAACCACATGGGTATTTGGTTTCACCAAGGTGTATTTCTGAAAGATAAAGCCAATAAATTAGTGAACGCTCAAGAAGAAAAAACAAAAGCACTTAGGCAGTGGCGTTTTGTTGAAGGAGACCAAGTAGAGCCCAAGCTTGTTTTGCAATACGTAAAAGAAGCTATTGAAAACAGTAAAGCTGGCAAAGAAATAAAGCCTGTAAAAGCTAAAAAAACAGTGCCAATCTCTCCCGACCTAAAAACAGCTTTCAAAGAGAACGCCCCATTTAAAAAGGCGTTTGACGCACTAACAGCTGGCAAACAACGTGAATATATAGCGCATATCGCTAGCGCTAAACGTGAAGCTACTAGGCTGAGTAGAATAGAAAAGATTATTCCAATGATTTTAGAAGGCAAAGGGTTGCATGATAAATATAAAAATTGCTAAGTGGAGAAACCAATGTTTAAGCGCTACACGCGCAGGCAATTTAATTACTACTTCAGGAGAGCACTATACATCTTATTTGCGTGGGTGCTCATCTCTAACTTATTATTTTTCTATGAGTTTTTAACGCTGTATAGCAATGGGGTTCTCGATTCTGATTACGATTTTAAACAGGCTTTTACAGCTAATTTAATCGTTGCGCTTTCTGCGGGAATTATTGGGGGCACGGTAACCGTAAACCTCATGGATCGATGGTTGCGTAACAACGCATTCTGGAAGGCATTACTTTATATAATTGCCACTTACGTTCTTGCTGCGCTTGTGGTAAGCACCTTTGGAGCTTTGTATTATTACAGCGAAGAATTAGGACTGCCGTTTTACGATGCCACCGTTTTAGAAGCATTTAAAGAGTTTTTTGGCACATGGGTGTTTTTAAAGAATTTTGTAGTCTGGTTATTTATTGTAATCGGTACCCTTATTGTGCTTATGGTGAATGAAAAATACGGTCCTGGTGTTTTCCCAGATTATCTCTTAGGTCGTTACTTTAGACCAAAGCGCGAGCGCCGTATCTTTATGTTTGCCGATATTAAAAATGCTACTGGTATTGCTGAAAGTTTAGGTCCTAAGCACTATTTTAATTTTCTGAAAGACTTCTTTAACGACGTTGCACCAGCCATTGTGCAATCACGTGGCGAAGTGTACCAATACGTTGGTGATGAAATTGTAATCTCGTGGAAAATGAAGCACGGCCTTAAAAGTGGAAATACCATACGGTGTTATTACAATATGAAACGTATGTTGATGTTCAGAAAGAAGCGCTATATGGATACGTATGGTTTCTTTCCTGAGTTTAAAGTAGGTATTCACTGCGGAAATGTTATGGTAGGCGAGATTGGTAAGATAAAAAGAGAAATTGCTTTTTCTGGTGATGTGCTTAATACCACTTCCCGAATTCAGGAGCAATGTAAAGTGTTTAATGTTGATATTTTAGCCTCCGAAGAATTTGCAGATTTAGCCTATAGCTTACCGAAAGGTATTGTAAAAAAAGACCTTGGTGATGAAACACTGCGTGGCAAAACCGAAGAGACAGGTATCGTTACCTATATAATGGAGTAATTCGGTATTATTTTTGTGTTTACTACAGTGTTGTCACGAGCTTTATAACCTATGTAGTGCGGGTCACAACAACATGAACAGTAAAGATTTCAAAGAAAAGTAGTATTAATTCATAAATTCAGAAATATGAAAACAGACACATACACCAAAGTAATTTTAACCATTATTGCAGTTTGTCTTACCATAAATGTTGTGAAGGATGTAAACTTAATCCCTACTGCGCAAGCTTCTGAAACTGCAACATCTCCAGAAACCACCACAGAATACCGCTTGGTGCCTATTTCAGAAAGTAACACTATGGATGTTCGTATTGTAGATATTAATACCTACGATGAGCTCAACGTAAATGTAAAAAGCATAGATAGTTATGACGAAATGAAGGTAAATATTAAAAGTATAGACACTTCAGACGAATTAGACGTAAATATCGATGAAATTGGAGGCACTTACGTTTCAAGTGGCGGCCCCATTAAAGTAAAAATTGACTAAGTTTTTTTGAAAGGTCTAATTATTAACCGTGCGGCACGGTCGTAATTAATGTAACTGTAGGTCCAATTAAAAAAAGTTATCACACGGTTTCTAAAGCCTACCAAAAACCAAAGGTGTATAAACATCCAGATAAACCATGCAAAGGCGCCGCCAAAATGCAGATTTTTAATGTCAACCACTGCTTTGTTTCGCCCAATGGTTGCCATACTACCTTTATCTAGATAAGAAAACGGCTTCATGTCTTTGCCTTTAAATAAACGTTTTAGGTTTTTTCCTAGCTGCTTTCCCTGTTGTATTGCGGGCTGCGCTACTTGCGGATGCCCCTTCGGAAAAGCGTCGGTTTCCATAAGTGCTACATCTCCTAGCGCAAAAACGTTTTTAAATCCGTGCACCGTATTAAACACATCAACTTTATACCTATTTGGTCTATCTAGTAGTGCTTCACCATGAATTCCATTAATTGGATTACCTGTAACACCCGCTGCCCAGATTAACGTTTCGGAAGCGAAGGTTTTACCGTTTTTTGTAGTCGCCGTTGTGCCATCATAACTTTCAACAATGGTATTTAAGTGAATTTGTACTCCTAGTCGCTCTAGATATGCTTTCGATTTTTTAGAGGCGTAAGCGCTCATCGGGGCAAGCACCCGGTCTGCACCTTCTAATAAATGTACTTGCATTTCTTTTTCATCTAACTCTGGATAATCTACCCCTAAAATTCCTTTTCTAAATTCGGCTAGTGCTCCTGCAAGCTCAACACCTGTAGGCCCTGCCCCAACAATTACAAAATTGAGCAGTCGTTTGCGTTTGTCCAGATCTGAAGTAATATCTGCTGCTTCAATATTTTGAAGCATTAGACTTCTAATATTAAGAGCTTGAGGCACGCTTTTCATTGGCATGCTATTCTTTTGAATCTGATCATTTCCGAAGAAATTTGTACGCGTACCCGTAGCAATAACTAAATAATTGTACGAAATAGTACCAATAGACGTAGTAAGCTCGTTCTTTTCTGGGTTTACAGAAGTAACATCACCCAATCTAAAATGAAAGTCGGCATGTTTTCTAAATACTTTACGAAGCGGATACGCTATAGAATCTGGTTCTAGTCCTGCCGTGGAAACTTGATATAAAAGGGGTTGAAAGGTGTGGTAATTATTTCGGTCAAAAAGAACGATTTGAACTTCCTCTTTACGAAGCTGCTTAATCACAGAAATACCAGCAAAACCACCGCCTACGATAACGATTCTAGGTTTTGAAGTCTTTGGAATATTCATACTATCAATTGAAATACAAAGATACAATATGACTAAAAGTTTTACTTTAAATTTGTGATTATTGTAACAAAAAGAATACCCCACCCACTAATGATTTAACTAGCACACAACCATTGGATAAAAAACTTGAACATAGTTTTGTAACACAACTGGAAGAGAACCAGAATATCGTACATAAGATTTGTCGTCTTTACACGAATGATTCTGACTCACATAATGATCTTTTTCAGGAGATTACGATACAGCTCTGGAAGGCATTTCCAAAGTTTAGGGGTGACTCAAAGTTTAGTACATGGATGTATAGAGTTGCGTTAAATACAGCAATAACACTGTATAGAAAGTCGAAACGAAGAGTACAAACACAGGATTTTGAAGGTGTAAGTTTTAAGATTAAAGCCGAAGACTATGACGACACCGTAGAACAGCAATTAAAATTAATGTACAGCGCCGTAAAGGATTTAAACGATATAGATAAGGCCCTAGTTTTTCTATATTTAGAAGACAAAAATTATAGGGAAATTTCACAAACCTTGGGTATTACAGAAGTAAACGCCCGTGTTAAGATGAATAGAATAAAAGAAAAATTACGAAAAATACTTAATCCGTAATCATATGGATGTTTTAGATACTTTAAAAAAAGAATGGCAGAATAAGGAACAGAAGTTTCCGAAGCTGTCGTACAACGACATATATAGCATGTTGCTGAAAAAATCTTCTTCTATGGTGAAGTGGATTTTTATTATTAGTATTTGTGAATTATTGCTTTGGATATTGATATCTATTTTTCTTTTTCCCGAATCTAGCAAACAATTTACAGAAGCTATGGGCTTAAAGACCTTTATGCTTATCTCTTCGACCGTAAGTTATGTAGTTGTCGCCATCTTTATCTATTTATTTTATCGAAATTATAAAACCATACAAGTTACCTCTACCGTAAAACAACTAATGGAGAGTATTTTAAAGACTCGAAAAACGGTTCGTTATTTTGTTTATTTTAATATTGGTATTTCGGCATTGGGATTAATTGCCATGAATATATACCTATATTTTAATCAGGAGCAATTGGCAAATGTGTTGTCATCTACCCAAGAGTACGGAGCCATTCCTGCGGAAAATTTAACTCATGTATTTTTTATCGCGCAACTCATTGTAGGTACAATATTTATTGGCTTACTTATGCTTTTCTATTACCTAATCTACGGACTCATGTTGCGCAGATTGAAGCACAACTACCGCGAACTTAAGAAGATAGAATTGTAGTTGAATAGCACCTTAAAGAGTTATTTGCAGTTTAGGCCTAAATGTGCCCTAGCGCATGAATCATAAATTTAATAGCGCCATTGACGCTCTTTGTTGAGTTCTTCTTCGCTTAAGATTTCTTCTTTAGGAATTACCTTTAAAAATGAAGGATGCTGTTCTATGGCAAACTCAAGCTTCTCTACAATTTGGTCTATTGTTTCATTTTCGAAGTCAATGTCGAGTGGCTTTTTAATCTCCATAGATTGTAAAATACCACGTTTCTTAATACGAATGCCTTTTTTATCGAATGAACGTCTAAAGCCATCTATAACAATGGGTACTACTAGCGGCTTATTTCGTTTAATGATATGCGCTGTACCACGCCTAATAGGTTTCCAAGGTTTGGTGGTACCTTGAGGAAAAGTAATTACCCAACCATCATCTAACGCTTTTTTGATGTTACTTACATCGCTCATTTTTACCTGTCTGTTCACATCCTGTCCTTCGGCACGCCAAGTACGTTCTATACTCACAGAACCTGCATAGGCTAAAATTTTAGGTAGTAACCCAGATTGCATAGTTTCTTTGGCAGCTACAAAATAAAGGTTAAGCTTAGGGTTCCATAAGTAACCAATATTCTTTATGTTGTCTTCACGACCGCTCAAACTAGCATTAAACACATGAAACATTGCCACAACATCGGCAAAATAGGTTTGGTGATTAGAAACAAAAAGCACGTTGCTTTCGGGAAGATTTTTTAAAATTTCACTTCCGTCTATTTCAAGTTTATTAAATCCTTTGAACCGTCTATGTGTAAGGGCTCCAAGTATACGTATGAGCCACCGTTTCAGGAAAAGTATATGTCCAAATGGATTCTTTTTAAAAAGCCCCATATTACAATATTCAATTTTTAATAATGGTATGCACTAATCGCGCAAAACCGAACCGCTAAGATACTAAATTATGCTAGGATAGCAGCTGTTTTAGCATTTCGCGCACTTCATTGAGCATCATGGCAGTAGCACCCCACACCACGTGTCCTTGCAACAAAAACGCAGGTACTTGAATACGTTCTGCATACGATGTGGCTAAAATTTCAGTAGTACGTGCACCATCAACTAAAAATTCTTGAAGCGGTACTTCAAGAATTGCTTCTACTTCTTCTTCCTGAGCAACAAAATCTGGATACTTGGTGGTAACGCCTAGATATGGTTGCACAAAAAAGTTGCTGGGGGGTATATAAATTTCTGTCAGTTCTTTTAGTACAGAAACTTCGTTTGCAGGCATCCCAACCTCTTCTTCTGCCTCACGTAAAGCGGTTTCTTTATAATTTAAATCGCCTTCCTCCCATTTGCCACCAGGAAAACCAATTTGTGCAGAGTGTACTCCTTTATAGGTCTTTCTTAAAATTAGCACAAAGTGTGTTTCATTGGTTAAAGAAGGGTAAAATAGAACGAGTACAGCTGCTTTTTTGGCAGAATTCTTTTCTCGCGCAAGTTTTTTTAGCTCTAGCAATCGTTCTATGGGTGCCATTTTAAGATGAAACTGCTCGCCGGGCAATTCCATTTTTTCTATTTTTACAATCCTTTCGTTAAATTCTGAAAAATCCATTTATGAGAGTACTATTGGCTTTGGGAATATTAGTATGCTTTGTTTCGAGTTGTGAAGATACCAAAAAGACTTCCGTAGAAAAAACAAAAACTACGTCAGTTATAGATGAAACTACAACTAGTACTAATGATTCTTCTAGTCAGGAAATTTCCGAAGTAACGCTACCAGAATATCCAAAAATTACAGAAGAAAATGTGGTTGAATTTCTAACTCAATACGGACAAGAAAATCCGGAAACAGAAGTGAAGATTACCACACGTTTAGGTACCATTTACATGTCGCTTTATGAAGACACCCCTTTACACCGTGCCAATTTTATATACTTGGTGAAAAGCGGCTATTTTAGTGACACCTTCTTTCATAGAACAGTGCCTAAATTTATAATCCAAGGGGGTAATAGCGATTTACCATCTACCAACAAGAAACGTGCAGATATAGGTGCAACATATCTCCTACCTGCCGAGATTAATGGTAGAAATCATAGCTATGGAAGTGTCTCTGGTGCAAAAGAATACCGTGAAAATCCGGATAAAAAAACGATGCCTTTCGAGTTTTTTATCTTTCTAGGACCTCAAACATCTACAAAACATTTAAATGGTAATTACACGGTGTTTGGTAAAATCACCAAAGGAATGAGTGTTGTTGAAAAAATAGCTGTTTTAGAAACAGATGAGGGTGAATGGCCTTTACAGAATGTATATATTACTGCCGAAATCGTCAAATAATTTGTAGCATCTTCAACTTTCCGCATCTTGCTTGCCGTAGATACTAGGTAATGACCAGTTAAATGTAACGGCAAATAATCTAATGGTAATGACTACAGAACCAGCGATAATAATGATGAAGTTAGATGAAAGGCTTGTTTTGAGTAATAAAAAGTAAACCGCACCTCCCACAATACAAGCTGTAGCATAAATGTTCTTTCTAAATATCACCGGAATTTCATTACACAGAATATCTCTAATAACACCACCAAAACACGCAGACATGGTTCCTAGCGCAATACAAATAAGTGGTGGGAAATCTGCGGCAATTCCTTTTTGAACCCCAACCACTGTGTACAGTGCAATTCCAATAGTATCGAAAAGAAATAAGGAACGCCGTACATACCCTAATTTTTTCCGAAAGATAATTGCTAAAATAGTTGCGCCTATAATCACATAAACGAAGGTTAAGTCACGCATCCAAGCCACATTGGCATCTATTAGTACATCGCGTAATGTACCGCCTCCAACAGAGGTTACAAAAGCAATAATGAAAATACCGAAGAAATCCATTCGTTTTTTCATTGCCGTAAGCGCACCCGATACAGCAAACGCAATAGTGCCCAGTATGTCAATAACGAGAAATAGATCGATTGGTGGCGGAGAAACGAAAGATAAAATCACATGTTTTGAGTATAGAAGTTATAGTCTTTTATCACTTTGTCTACAAAGGCAATAGGTGTTTCTTCTGGGGTCACTTCCATAACCGTAGAAAGGCGTTGGGTAAGTTTTAGAATGACGTTGTGATTGCTATTGTATTTTGCGTCCCAAAAAAGACTTTTTATGGTTGACATTTCGGCATCGGTAAAAACCGTGACTTGTGGATATTTAGCTACATAGTCTTCAGGAATATCCATGACGAGGGTTTGCGCCAACCCTATTACTTTCTTCTCAGTTATTACCGTAGTTGCGGCGGCAATATCTCCTAAACGCTGCCCTTTCCCGTTCAACAAAACGGTAACAAGTGCTAATGCGCCACTTGTTACTCCTATGTCTATGATACGTAACAACCATCTAATAAAATAATTAGAAAATGCAGGTTTGCTTCCGTCAAGTTTTACGACGCGTAATTTCATTAATGCTTTTCCGGGGCTTCTTCCATTCCAGAAAGTTTCCCATAATAAACTATAGCAAAAAATAGGCAAGCCTACAGTCATGTATACTAAGAAAACGAAATCGTCATCCAATCCTAACGCCCCTAATGCAATAGAAACCAGAATGATATACAAGAATATAATTGCATAGTCTATAATGAATGCTAATACCCGTTCACCAACCCCACCTACATTTTGAGCTATGTTAACATTTTGGGCTGTTTCTATTTGAAAATTATCCATTAAATCTGTTACTTTGAAAAAAACCTTGCTACGTATGCGCGAAGCCGCTTTTGCGAAACAAAATAAAGATAAATGGTTAAGATTTGAAAGTGTTCTACGGAATAATATTCAAGTCCCACCAGACGAATTGAGCGCATTGTACGTAGAAGTCACAGATCACCTTAGTTTTGCCCAAACATTTTACCCCAAAAGTAACACCTTGCGATATCTAAATGGGCTCTCTGTGCTGGCGCATCAAAAAATTTATAAGACGAAGCGAGAATCGCGCAAACGTTTTATTACTTTTTTCACGCAAGAATTTCCTCTGTTCTTTTCACAATACCACAAACAGCTGCTCATTGCGTTTGTTACATTTGCCATCTTTACGATTGTTGGTGCATACTCTGCCGCTACAGACGGCGATTTTGTGCGCCTTATACTGGGTGATGGGTATGTAAACATGACGCTAGAGAATATTGAAGATGGTGACCCCATGCGGGTGTACAAGGAGATGAATGAGCTCAACATGTCGTTGGGTATTACCATCAATAATATTAGAGTAGCCCTCATGGCCTTTGCGTTTGGTCTATTTTTGTCTTTAGGTACATTATTTATATTAATGCGCAACGCTATCATGCTAGGTTCTTTTCAATACTTCTTTTATGATCAAGGATTGTTTTGGGAAAGTGCTAGAACAATCTGGATTCATGGAACAATAGAAATATCAGTCATTATTATTGCAGGCTGTGCCGGATTGGTTTTAGGTAATAGTATTTTATTTCCAGGCACCTACTCTCGTGTGCAATCGTTTGTTCGTGGTGCAAAAGATGGCGTTAAAATACTTATTAGTACCATTCCATTTTTCATTATTGCTGGTTTTTTAGAGGGTTTTGTAACCCGTCATACCGAAATGCCCGATTGGCTCGCAATAATAATTATAGGAGGGTCTTTGGCGCTCATATTATTTTATTATGTCTTCTATCCATTACATTTAAAAAGAAAACTAAAACAAAAGCTTGCAGAAAGTAACAAGAACCAAATTCTGTAGACCAACTTAATACCGTAATCCAACATTATGCACGAACCTATTGTATTTAAAAAACAACGCGAACTTGGAGCCATTCTTGGCGATACTTTTAAGTTTATTAGGCTACAATGGAAACCTCTATTTAGCCTTGTTTTTAGGATTGCAGGCCCAGCATTGGTAATTTTAGTTATCGCGTATGTTTTTTACATGCAAACCATGTTTGGTTCTATTGGTGCCGTAGAGGCTAATCCGTTGTTTTATACCAGCGGACAGTTTGGCGCATCGCTTATCATTGCGCTTGTGCTAATTATTATTTCTGGAATTCTATATTACGGTCTCATGTATGGCACTGTAATGTATGCGATAAAATCGTATATAAATTCTGGTGGAATCATAGACAAAAAAGAGGTGATTTCTGAAGTTAAAAAGAACTTCTGGGGACTTATGGGTGTTAGTTTCCTTACAATGATTATCACCGTCTTTGGTTTTGTGTTTTGTGTACTTCCTGGTATTTATTTTGGTGTTGTTTTAGCATCTACTTACGCTATTTATGTTTTTGAAAAGCGATCTGTTACAGATGCTATTAGCTATAGTTTTCAGCTTATTAAAAATGAATGGTGGATTACTTTTGCCACGCTTTTGGTAACTGTTATTTTGTATTATATCATCATGATGATTGCTCAAATACCCCAATACATTTACTTTTTTATAAAAATGTTTACAGTAGCAAATACTTTAGGTGGCGACCCAAGCGCAATGTTCGATTGGGGATATATAGCCCTTAACGCCTTTGCTATGATTGTGCAATACCTGTTATATATCATTATTGTAATCGCAACTGGTTTTATCTATTTCAACTTAAATGAAAAGAAAAATTTTACCGGAACCATAGAAACCATAGAAAGTATAGGACAACGTGAATAACTTGGATAAAGATATGGCATTGGCAAAACCCCAAATGTTTAGGAAATCAATTCAATGAAAAAACCGTTATGTACTTTAAATTCAACGCTGTGGGATGGTAAATTATACTCTAGACTTTCAAAATTTAATACCCTACTAATTTATACTCTTTATTCTCGTTGAAAAAGTTCATCTTCATACTACTTATTTTTTTCTCTGCGGAAATTTCCGTGGCGCAAGATAGTATTCCTGCTATTGAAGAAACCGTAATACAATACGACAGTACCAGTCAAAAAACTCCGCTAAGCTTAGATAAAGAAACCCTCGAGGAGTATAAAAATGATAGTGATTTTAATTATAAACCCACGCAAGAAGCAGACAACTGGTGGACTCAATTCTTAGATTGGATAAGCAATATTTGGAGTAAGTTTTGGAGGTGGGTCGGAAATATTTGGCGCTCTTTCTGGAATCTCTTTATAGATGATGCCGAAAATAGCACACTATGGGCGTTTGTTATAAACGTACTCCCCTACCTCATTCTATTAACTCTAATTGCATTTGTTGTTTGGCTCTTCTTTAAGTTAAACCCTGGTGCAAAACTCCTACACTCAAAAACAAAGCCCGACATCTTTTTTTCTGAAGATGAAGAAATCATTAGGACGCGAGATATTAAAAAGCTTATTGAAAAAGCGCTGGATAAAAAACAATACCGATTGGCGGTTCGCTATTACTACCTCCTAATATTGAAGCAGCTTACCGAAGCAGAATTAATAGATTATGAATTTGATAAAACAAATAGCGATTATTTTACTGAAATAACTTCAGAAGCTATAAATACTGGATTTAGAAAGGCCACCGTCCTGTACGACTATATCTGGTACGGCAACTTTACGGTAACCGAAGAAGATTTCCGCAAAGCCCAACGTACGTTTAATGCATTAGAAAAAAGCATTCCTAAAGGACTATGACAAAACTCCAAAAAATAGTGTTCTTTTCAATGCTGCTTCTTGTGGCTCTTTTGGTGTATGCAGAAGCTACCAAAAGACAGCCCATTAGTTGGTTTCCTAGTTATAGTAGGGTAGATAAAATTCCGCTGGGCACCTACGTCTTGCACGATTTACTCAGTGAAAAGTTAGAAGATAATTTTATTGAACAGCATCGGCCACCCTATGAAGTGCTGGCAGACACCACTTTAGAAGGCACTTATTTCTTTGTTAATAACTACCTCGGCTTTGATACTGTTGAGTTAGAAGAGCTTTTAACTTGGACCGAAAGAGGTAATACGTTGTTTCTATCTTCCAATAGTTTTGCGGTAAAACTACTCGATACGCTTTCCTTAGACATGACTACAGAGTACCACATAAATAATTTAGGTACTGAGCCACTGTTAGCATTGGTAAATGAAAATTTAAAAGCAAAGCAACCGTATCATATAGAACGTAGCCTTACCATAAGACCGTTTATGTTCGCAGACACCTTATCACAAACTGTCTTAGGAGTAACAGAATCTTACTTAGACAGTCTAGTAAATTCAGAGCCTAAGCCCAATTTTATTAAAACTTCGTTTGGCAAGGGTACAGTTTATTTACACAGCCAACCTGAAGTTTTTACAAACTATTTCATCTTAGAAAAAGATAACGTTAACTACACTGAAGGTGTTCTAGCTTACATCAACACAGACAAACCATTGTATTGGGACAGCCATTATAAATCTGGAAAGCCAATACAAACATCGCCTTTGCACATTCTACTTAACAACAAATACTTGCGTTGGGCCTATTACATGATGTTAATTGGAGCACTTCTTTTTGTGTTGTTTGAAGGAAAACGTAAGCAAAGAAAAATTGCGGTGGTTGCACCTCCATCTAACAAAACATTTGAGTATACTAGAACTATTGCAGGTATGTACTGGGACCAGAAAGATTATGGTGCCATTGCAAACAAACAAATTGCGTTGTTTTTAGAGTTTATTAGAACCCGTTTACGCATTCCTACAGAAACAATGAACAGCCGATTTATGAAAACGGTTGCTGCAAGAAGCGGAAATACCGAAGAAGATACCAAAGCGTTGTTTACTTTTATACAGCAAATTCAAGCGCTTGAACAAATAACACCCGAAACGCTATTTAAGTTACATACAAAAATTACTACCTATAAACAGAAGACAGATGGAAAATCCTGAAGAAAACCCAGTACCACAGCAACAGTCTGAAGACTTGCAATTTAATAATCGTATCCCACTAGAAGAATTAAAAGTAGCGGTAAACGAAATAAAGAGCCAATTAGGAAAGGTAATTATTGGGCAAGAAGATTTTATAGAACTGCTTATAGTTGGCCTTTTAGCCAATGGGCATGTTTTAATTGAAGGAGTACCAGGTATCGCCAAAACTATAACAGCCAAACTATTTGCCAAGACGTTAAAAACAGATTTTAGTCGTATTCAGTTTACGCCAGATCTTATGCCTAGTGACGTGTTGGGTACTTCAATCTTAAATATGAAATCGTCTGCTTTCGAATTTAAGAAGGGACCTATTTTTAGTAATGTTGTACTTATTGACGAAATTAACCGTGCGCCAGCCAAAACCCAAGCAGCACTGTTTGAGGTAATGGAAGAACGACAAATAACCATGGATGGCGAAAAATACGTCATGGACTACCCGTTTATGGTGCTCGCTACACAAAACCCGGTCGAACAAGAAGGTACCTACGCCCTACCCGAAGCACAGCTAGACCGTTTTATTTTTAAAATTAAAGTTGGATATCCAAAACTAGAGGAAGAAGTAACCATACTAAAAACGCATCACGATAGAAAGTTAGGTGTGGCGCAAGATGCAATTGAAGGGGTACTTTCTTCCGAAGATCTTAAAAAATTTCGCGGACAGGTACAGGAGATTCTAATAGAAGACAAAATATTTAATTATATCGCCCAAGTAGTAGATAAAACACGTAATCATCCGCATTTGTACCTAGGTGGTTCGCCTAGAGCCTCATTGGCAATTATGAATGCATCTAAGGCGTTTGCAGCTATTAACGGACGTGATTTTGTCACTCCAGACGATGTAAAGCGCGGACTTGCACCCGTACTACGTCATCGTATTATACTATCTCCAGAACGTGAAATGGAAGGTATGACCCCAGAAACAGTTATTGATATGATAGCACAAAGTATTGAAATACCTCGTTAATGATTAAATTCTTTAAATCACTTTACCTAACACCGCGATTTTTTTATGTCGTGGCTGCGATAGTTGTACTGTTCTTACTTTCGTACGGCTGGAATGGTTTGTATGGTATTACGTGGTTAGTGGTTTTAGGAATTTGTGTACTCATGCTGTTTGAAGTTGCCATGCTGTACAGTCGTGCGGGACTTTCTGCTAAAAGAATACTTCCAGAAAAATTTTCAAATAGCGATAATAATGAAGTTTTAATACAACTAGATAACAGCTATGCCTTTAGTATTAAAGTAGGCATTGTAGATGAACTACCGGTACAATTCCAGAAAAGAGATTTTTTTAAGGTAATTAATCTACAAGGAAAGCAGCGTAACACCTTTATGTATATGGCGCGTCCTGTTGAGCGTGGTGAGTATGTCTTCGGAAACTTAAACCTATTTGTTACTTCGGTTATTGGGTTGCTACGTAAGCGATACACGTTTAGTAACGAGCAAATGGTGAAGGTATATCCTTCGTTTATACAGATGAAGAAATACGACTTTCTTGCAATAGACAACAGGCTATCACATATTGGTCTTAAAAAGATAAGAAAGATTGGCCATACAATGGAGTTTGAGCAAATTAAAGAATATGTGGTGGGCGATGATGTTAGAACTGTTAATTGGAAGGCATCGGCAAAGCATGCCCGGTTGATGGTGAATCAATTTCAGGACGAAAAAATGCAACCGGTTTACAGTATTATAGATACCAGTCGTGTTATGAAAATGCCTTTTAACGAGCTGAAATTAGTAGATTATGCCATAAACAGTACGCTAGCATTTAGCAACATAGCCCTTAAAAAGAACGACAAGGTGGGCCTGATAGATTTTAGCAATACCATTGGTAACTTTCTTCCTGCTCAGGCTAAAAAAACATATCTCAACAACATTTTAGATACACTCTACAATATAGACTCTAAGTTTTTAGATTCAGACATTGGCATGTTACAGGCGCTTGTGCGTCGCCGAATTACACATAGAAGTCTACTACTACTGTATACAAACTTTGAACATATTTCTTCGCTACATAGGCAACTTCCATATTTACAAGCTATTGCCAAAAAACACGTGTTAGTAGTAATTTTCTTTGAAAATACCGAATTGCGAAAGTTAAGCGACGCGCAACCAGAGAATTTAGCCGATATTTTTGACAAAACCATTGCGCAACAATTTCAATTCGATAAAAAGTTAATGGTACGCGAATTACAACAGCGCGGTATTCAAACGGTATTGACTGCACCCGAAGATCTCACCGTAAATACCATTAATAAATATCTAGAAATTAAGGCAAGAGGGTTGCTATAAGCTAGCTGAAAGATTAATTATTACAATTCAAGTCGTATTTATGACAGTTGGGTGAAGTAGTTTATGCTAAACAGGTAATTATTTTCACTTTTGAAGTGTACAAAACAAACAATCACTTTAAAATAAACAATCATGAAAGCAATTATCACAACAGTTCTAGTATTATTAGCCGCTTACGCCAACGCACAAATGGAAGTTTCTTATACCGAAGAAGTAGAAGGAACTACCATAACTATCACCGTTCCTGTGAACAGCGATAAAGGAGAAATTATCGCAGGCCTTTACAATGAAACCTCTTTTCTAAAATCTGCTCCTCTTCAAGGTGCTAGTAGTGGTATTAAAGATGGCATTGCTACGCTAACCTTTACCGGTGTAACACCAGGAGTTTACGGTATTACTATATTTCATGACACCAACAATAATAAGAGAATGGATTTTGAACCAAGTGGAATGCCAAAAGAAAACTATGGAGTTTCTAACAACGTTATGAGTTTTGGACCACCCCAATGGGCAGATGCTAAATTTGAAGTAGCTAGTGATGCTATAGAAATGGAAATTAGAATGTAATTATTCAAAATATTTGTTGTCAAGGTCAAGTCTTTGGGTTTGACCTTTTTTAATAGTTAAAAACTAAATTAATTGCAAATGTCATAGATTTTATCAATGGCATTTTGTATTTTTACATCCTACGGAAAGGTAAAGACACTTAGAGATGACGATAACACAATTAAAATACGTACTTGCAGTTGCAGAGCAGCAAAATTTTACCAAAGCAGCCGAAAAGACTTTTGTAACCCAGCCTACCTTAAGTATGCAAATTCAGAAGTTAGAAGACGAATTAGACATTCTAATTTTTGATAGAAGCAAGAAACCGATAGAACTTACTGAAATCGGTAGAAAGATTGTGAGTCAGGCGCGTAGCATTGTAAACGAAGCAGATAGAATGCAAGATGTAGTAGATCAACAAAAGGGTTTTGTGGGCGGTGAATTTAAACTAGGAATAATTCCTACTATTATGCCAACCCTATTGCCCATGTTTCTAAAAACCTTTACAAAGCGACATCCAAGGGTTCAACTTATGATAGAAGAGTTGACTACAGACGAAATTATAACAAAAATTAACGACGGACATTTAGATGCAGCTATCGCAGCAACACCGTTATATCAGGAAAAAATAAAAGAGAGGGTTTTGTATTATGAACCCTTTGTTGGCTACATACCGCAAAACCATAGATTAACTAGTAAAAATGAAATTAAAACTTCAGATTTAGAAATTGAAGATATTTTATTATTAGAAGACGGGCATTGCTTTAGAGATGGTGTGGTGAACTTATGTAAATCTTCTAAATTGAATGGGGACCAATCATTTCAACTACAAAGTGGTAGCTTTGAAACCTTAATTAAATTAAGCAATGAAGGGTTAGGTATGACACTACTCCCCTATTTACATACCCTAGACATTTCCGAAGTGCAAAAAAAGAACTTAAAGCATTTTTCAAAACCATTGCCTTCTAGAGAGGTAAGTTTAATTTATAGTACTAGTGAATTGCGATTGCAAATTATAAATGCTCTTTATGACACCATATCGGGGGTAGTTAGGGGTGCTATTGCCTTTCAAGACGTAGAAATTATTAGTCCGAAAAAACAATAACTTCAAGATTATTAACATAACAAATCCCGCAATTGCGGGATTTGTTTTAGGGATTTAAAAGTATAAGACATTGATTAAGTTGAGGATTCTGCTTAACAAGAGCATCTACCCAGACCTTTAGTTCCTCGATTTCGTAAGGAAGTAATCGATCCATGGCTTTTTTTAGCTCTTTACAGAATAAGTTTACATCAAAACTCACTTTTTTTAACACAGCTTTTGTGTAATCATACATTGCTCTAGCCATAGTAAAAATTGATATTAATTAGATTAAGTAATTTTTGTCTATACGCCTTATGTTTTTATGATTAATTCAGTCTCTAAGATAACTAAAAACTTTGAGAATTAGTGCCTCTGTTAATAACTATCTATCGATTAAAATCGATTATCTCCGTCTAAGAGGTCTCCTAACCCTCCTAAAATGCTTCCTTCTCCCTTGTCTTTACCTCCACCTCTGGGTGCTGCCGCCCATACTCGCTTGGCTAACCTGCTAAATGGTAACGATTGCACAAATACGGTTCCTGGACCAGTTAATGTTGCAAAGAACAGTCCTTCACCACCAAATAGAGTATTTTTAATTCCACCAACAAACTCAACATCATAATTCACTGTGTGATCAAATCCAATTAGACAGCCTGTGTCAATCTTTAGTTTTTCGCCTGGGGCTAATTCCTTTATTGCCGTCGTTCCGCCAGCATGTACAAAGGCCATACCATCACCTTCTAATTTTTGCATAATAAAGCCTTCACCTCCAAATAAACCTCGGCCTAACTTTCTTGAAAACTCAATTCCAATACTTACGCCTTTTGCTGCACAAAGAAATGCATCTTTTTGGCAGATAAACTTTTCTCCAAACTTGGTTAGATCTATTGCAATTATTTTACCAGGATAAGGCGAAGCAAAGCTCACGTGCTTTTTGCCAGATTGGGTATTATAGAAGGCTGTCATGAATAAACTTTCTCCTGTGAGCAAACGCTTCCCAGCTCCGAAAATTTTCCCCATAAAACCCTTGTCTTTCTGCGATCCATCTCCGAAGATGGTTTCCATAGAAATACCGTCATCCATCATCATAAAACTTCCAGCTTCGGCAACAACGCCTTCATTGGGGTCTAATTCAATTTCAACGTATTGCATTTCTTCACCAAAAATGGTGTAATCTATTTCATGTGCGTTCATTTTCTTCGTTTAAAAGTTTCGGTGTTTATGAGTTGAGAAGATTCTAGGATTGTTACACTTTGCTATTAAAAAAGTGTTTTATGAGACCCCTAAATAGTCAATTACTTAGTAAACTAATTCACTTTTTCACTCTTACTGTCCATTCAAATTCAAATACAGAAACCTCATCCCCAGCAGCATCAGTCCCTACTGCCTTCATCCAGCATGTTTGTCCGTCACCGTTTGCAACTGTTTTTTCTATTGCCTCTTTTATAGCTGCACCATCATTACACACAAAAGTGATGCGACCCTTCGCTTTTTTGCTGAAAGATGCCTTATTATTGGCAACTAGCATAGAAACATTGGCATTGTTCTCCTTTATATATGCCATTACCAATGCACCCGTACTTAACTCTGCAGCCATCCCTTGTACAGCCCAGAACATCGAATTAAAAGGATTTTGGTTAATCCACTTTAGTTTCACTGAAGTTGTACATGAAAATGAAGAGATTTCTTTCACTCGCACACCTGTAAAATATGCAGATGGAAGTTTAAACATGGTGAAAGTGTTTATTTTTTTTGGAGTTAATACCATTGATTTTAATTTTTCACAAACTTAGCCATACTTCTTTGCCCACCACTAACAACCTCTACATAATATATTCCAGCAGTTAGTCCGGATATATTTAATGTATTAGAAATTTCAAATTTTTCTACCAAATTTCCATGTAGATTATAAACACGTATTCTATCAATTGCATATTCTGCATACACGGTAATGCTATCGCCCGCAGGATTAGGGCTCAATAAAGTCTCATTTACCACCACATCTTCTGATTCAATTTCAGTTTCAGTTTCAAATTCACAGTCATCGTTGTACGTAGCAGTCTCGTCTTTACACCATCCTCCACCCGGATAATAGCATGTTTGATTATTTGAATAGCTTTCATTGTCAACCTGAATGCATACCAACTCAGGGTTATCTTGTACATAGAAGTAGTTAATATTTGAATTGTCTCCATTGGCAAAATTTACAGAGACAAGTGAATTATTGTAAGCATGAACAGCTCTTAATACAGTATTAGTAGATAAGTCTAGCGAACTTATACTATTGTTGAAACAATATATATAACTAACTACAGGGTTATTTGAAGTATCTAGACTGGTTAAATTATTATCTGGAACGAGTATATTAAGTAGGTTAGGGTTATTACTAACATCGATTTCAGTTAAATTATTCTGCGATAATTCAACAGAAATTAAATCGGCACATTGTGTAATGTCTATAAATGAAATTTGATTCGTGTGAGCATCTAATACTCTCAATTTACTATTGTTAGACAAATCGAGACTTGATATACCATTACTTGATACGTACAACTTTTCTAAGGCGGTTAACGTACTTACATTGATACTAGTTAGATAATTAAGGCGGACATCCAATTCTTTCAAGTTGATATTCTGAGAGACGTTAATGTTAGAAATGTTATTTGAGATTAAATATAGTCCTTCCAACAATACATTATTTGACACATCAATACTTGATAGATTATTACTGTGAACATTTAATTGAATTAATTGTTGGTTATTAAATACGTCTATTTCCGAAATTTCGTTTGACGATGCACTTATTATCGCCAAATTTTCAAAGGCTTCAATTCCGTCTAATGAAGATATCTGTCTCCCATCAATTCGCAATGTATGAACAGCCAATGCTTCGGAATATTGGATTTCACCATCATTATTGGTATCAACATCTCCATCCAAATTTCCATCTCCATCGAAATCGGCTACGGTATCATTTACAAGTGTACTTTTAAAATTAGCATCGGGTATGGAAATGCTCTGAGCGTGGGTATAAAAACATGCGAGCAGAAAAAAGGGAGCCATTCGGATTTTCATGACGTAGACTTATCATTTTAGTATAGTAATTACTTACAAGATAAGGATTCTTTTAAGAATCCGCAGATGAAAACCAACACAAAGATAAAATTGATCTTTCCTTTTTCGAAAGGCATATAAATTCAACATTTAGTGACACAACACCTATTATATCCTGTGATTACAGGAAAATCAAAAATTCAAATGCCTTTCAATAAACACACATAAATGTTAATATTATGTTAATTTTAGGTACTATGCGTAACATAATACCATCTAATAGACATATATTTGTATAAGAAATTAATGGTCTATGGAATCTAACCCTTCAAATAATGACAAAAATGTTGCTGCGGTAACCCACCTCTCAACATTCTCAAAATACTTTATACCGTTAGGAAATTTCATTTTTCCACTCATATTATGGACGGTCAATAAAGATAGATCTTTTGTTAATGAACACGGCAGGCAAGCCCTCAATTTCCAGTTGAGTATTTTGGTTTATACAATTATTACAGGAGTGCTGTGTCTGCCGTTTTTTATCATTTTCGCTACAGACTTTGTATCACTTATAGAAATAATGGATAGTCATTATCAGGATGTATCACTACAAAATGTAAAAAACTTTACAGGGTATATGATACTATTTGCAGTGGTAGCAATATTTCTACTCGGCTTGTTTGTTTTTGAGCTGTACGCAGTAATCACAGCAACAATAAAAGCTTCACGGGGAGAGCTCTATAAGTATCCGTTCACCATTCCTTTTGTAAAACAGCACCAACCTATAAAATCTCAGCAACATGAACACACTAATTAGCCTTGTAATGGGAGTTGTACTTAATTTATTAGGTCTAGAAGTCCAAGAAAGACAACAACTAGTTCAACTTCAGGAGAAAGCAGCCATTGAACATTGCAGTTTAGAATGCGTTAAAATTTCCGAAGAAAACTGCAACACCTATAGCATAACATCAACCCGTCTATAGTGATAGTTTCAATTAAAAAATGAAACAAATTTACTTTAGCAGATCAAAAAACGAACATAAATGTAAACTAAGCAAATGAAGATCGAAAACACAAAAGCGCAAATGCGCAAAGGGGTCTTAGAGTATTGCATCCTATCTATTTTACAAGGTGGTGAGGCATACACCAGTGATATACTGGAGACCCTGAAAGACGCTAAGATGCTCGTGGTAGAGGGCACTATTTATCCGCTATTAACGCGGTTAAAAAACGCAGGACTTCTTGCCTATCGTTGGGAAGAATCGACCAGCGGACCACCACGCAAGTATTATGAACTTACAGAAACAGGGAGCCTGTTTTTAAACGAATTGACTACTACCTGGAGCGAATTGCAACGGGCCGTAAATAAAGTAACTAGCACAACCTCGAAATAATGAACAAGACAGTAAACATAAATTTAGCCGGCACGTTTTTTCATATAGACGAAGACGCTTTTGGTAAACTTTCGCGCTACCTCGATGCCATAAAGAAATCGTTGAGTGATCCGCAAGGAAAAGACGAAATTATACGCGACATTGAAGCGCGTATTGCAGAACTATTTTCAGAAAAAACTGAAAACAAATCACAAGTCATTACTCTCAAAGAGTTAGATGAAGTAATTGCTGTGATGGGACAGCCCGAAGACTATCGAGTAGACGAAGAAATGTTTGAAGACACCCCACCAACATATACATCTCGAAGAGATAGGTCTAGTGCAGCCCACAAGCAACTATTTAGAGATGTCGATAACAAATTTATATCTGGAGTTTCTTCAGGATTGGCACACTACATTGGGCTAGACGCAATATGGGTACGCCTACTTTGGATTTTACTTACCATACTAAGTAGTGGTACGTTTATTATATTCTATATCTTATTCTGGATTTTAGTGCCTGCGGCAATTACTACGTCAGAAAAGCTAAAAATGGGCGGCCAAGCCGTAACCATATCGAATATTGAAAAAAAGTTCAAGGAAGGATATGAGACTGTCGCTGATAGGGTAAAATCGGCAGACTATGACAAATTCGGGGAAAAAGTAGGCAATGGTGCAGTATCATTTGTTGAAACCCTCGGGAATATTCTTCTTACTATCCTTAAAATATTTGTCAAATTCTTTGGAATTATCTTAATCTTAATCGGACTTTCAGTATTAGTTAGTCTTATTATCAGCTTATTTACCTTAGGCACAATAGATCTTTGGGGTACAGGCGAAATATTAGATTATATTAACCTAATAGACACAACAAACAGTCCGATATGGCTGGTATCACTACTTACATTCTTAGCGGTAGGGATTCCATTCTTTGTAGTATTTATTCTCGGACTAAAGTTGTTAGTGAGTAACCTTAAATCTATTGGTACAAAAGCCAAGATTATCTTACTGGTACTTTGGATAGCCTCCCTTATAGGATTAGGAATTATGGGTGTGAGACAGGCCACTGAAAATGCCTACAACGGAGAAGTGATTACTGAAGAATCTTTACCTGTGCGTACAGGAGACACCGTTAGAGTATCTATGAGAACCAACACTTTGTATGATGCTTATGCGTACAAAGACAATGGTGTAGAGATAAAATATGACGAGAATGACAACAAGGTAATATATAGCAATGACATCAGGCTAATAGTAAAATCTACTACAGATTCTGTAGCAAAACTTACAATCGACAAAAATGCTGAAGGAAACAGTTTTCTCAATGCAAGAAAACGAGCAGAAGCTATAGAATATAACTACACATTTGAGAACGGAACACTTTATTTAGACAGTTATTTCTTAACAGCCTTAGAGCATAAATACAGAGATCAAGAGATTGATATTACATTGCACTTACCTGAAGGCACGATACTTTTTGCTGAAGAGAATACCTATTCTTTTCATAGAAATGATTCTCGCTATGGAGACATACTACACAATGGTAAAGAAGAACATTATTTATTAGTACTGAAAAATAAGTTAGAATGTATAGACTGTCCGATAAATGAAGATGACGATGCTAATAAAGGCACGTGGAACTCAGAAAATAAAACGTGGAAAGAGCAAGTATTAAAAGATTTTGACGATGATGTACTAGAAGATGAAGCAAACGATACGCTTATTGTAATTGATACTTTGATTAACAATATACCAACGACCATTGTAAAAGATACAGACAATTAAAAACCAATTAAACTTAAAACCATGAAAACACTTAAAATAATTTTGCTTACCCTAGCAACCGTAACCTTAACGTCATGTAATTTCGATATAAGCCTTGGGCAGACCCACGGAAACGGAAATGTGACAATTGAAGATAGAAACGTCTCTGAAGAATTCACAAAAGTGAAAGGAAGTGCAGGACTCGATGTTTTTCTAACCAAAGGAAACACGGCGAGTATTCGTGTGGAAGCAGATGAAAATCTTCAAGAAATTATAGAAACAGAAATAACCAATGGTAAATTGCATATTACAACTGCAGATAACCACAACATTGGAAAATCTAAATCTAAAAAAGTATTTGTAACCTATGTTAGCCTTGATGAAGTAGCATCTTCAAGCGGAGCTGATGTAATTGTAAATGGAATTTTAGAAGCCGAAAATTTAACACTTGATGCCAGTAGCGGATCTGACTTAGAAGTTGAAGTATTGGCAAAAAACCTTTATTTAGACTGTAGTAGTGGTGCAGACATTAAAGTGTCTGGGAAAGCTTCAGATTTAACGGCAGATGCGTCTAGTGGTAGCGATATTAAAGCTAAAGACCTACTCGTTCTAAATTGCAAAGCCGAAGTTTCTAGTGGAGCAGATATTACTATACACGTTAAAGAGCGACTAGAAGTAGATGCCTCTAGTGGTGGTGACGTAAGCTATTACGGGAACCCTAGCGCAGTGAACAATAATAGCAGTAAGTCTGGAAGCGTTCATAAAATGTAATTTTTAACTCGAGATTGAACCCATTTAAATTGTAATACCAACTCAGATGAATTCGATAAAGTTGACCTTGTCCAACCGATTATTTATGACTGCAATCATCGTTTGTTTATCTGGATTGGTATTAGTTTGGGAGTATTTTAATGGTGGAGTAAAAACTCACTATATGTTGCAGAGCGACGACTTGCCTGGTATTTCAAATTATTGGAATTTACTAGTAATAGCAATTCTTTCTTGGTGCACCTTGTTTTTTGTTTCAAAAAGAACATCTACGCAGGATGCAACCGCGATATCTAGCCAAGTTCTGAAAAAAGCGCTTAAGAGATGTCTTGTGGCATGTGCAGCGGGTATAGCCTTAGGCATACTTTTCTTAAGTGGTTTAGAACAAGCAACCAATGCATTAATGTTAGGGTTATTCCTCGTCTCTTTTATAATACCTATATACAAGTTTGAGTACCTACTTGGCTTCGTATTAGGGTTAACATATGCAGTTGGAGCAACATTGCCTACATTTTTCGGACTTATTCTCATTGGCATTTTTTATATCACCTATCACGTTCCGCGATGGGTCTACTATAAGTTAAAACCAAGGAACAATTAATCAACTACTAACAATGCTATCGGCTAATCGGCCAGATCCGTCTTGGTTTGTAAAAGAATTAGGACGGATTTTTATACCAACATTTTTATGAAATATCTTACACTTATTACTCTTTTCTTCTCAGTTATGCTAATGGCACAGGTAGAAGAAGATTCAGAACTGTTTTTACAGATGAAACAACTAGACAGTGTTGTTTTTGAAGTAGGCTTTAACCAATGTAACCTCTCCCCTACAGAAGCCCTTTTAACAGACGATTTCGAATTCTATCATGATATTGGCGGTATTCAGAACAAAGCAGAATTTATAGCAGCAATGAAGAAGAATATCTGCGGAAATCCTAAAACTAACTTAACACGTAAGCTAATTAAAGGTTCTATGGAAGTATTTCCACTATCAGCTAACAACGAACTTTACGGAGCAATACAACGAGGAGAACACGAATTTTATAGACAAGCCGACGGACAAGAAAACAAGAAAACTGGTTACGCTAAATTTACCTCCTATTGGGAATTACAAAATAACGAATGGAAGCTGAAACGCACTTTTAGTTTCGATCATCGAGCTGCACATTAAATATAAGCATAAAAAAACCACCTCTTTCGAGGTGGTTCTTCAAACTAAATAATTAGCGAACTAATTATTCAACAATAACCTTCACGACTTTTTTATTCAGCGCAGTTTTTACTTCTAGCATATACAACCCAGATGCCAATGTAGACATGTCTATTTGGCCTTCCGTATTGTTAAGCTGCACTTGTTTTACTCTTTTGCCAGTATAATCATAAATTGTTACAAGCTCTATTGTCGTAGCGTTAGAAATCGTTAATCTATCTTTAACTGGATTAGGATAAACACTAAATGCATCTTCGGTAAAGTTGTTTGTACCAAGTACCATTTCGGTTGTAAATAGCGCTGGTCCCTCCCATGCACTTCCATTGTCACTACAAATAGATTTCACATATACTTCGTAATTAGTATCTGGAGTTAAGTCGCTTAGTAGTACTTCTGTTGAAGTGGTCGTTATACCAGTTGCATCACCAGGATACCCAGTTCCTTCAAGTTGTACTATATATTCATAACCGCCAGTTGGAACAGGAGTCGGTGCATCGAATGTTAATAGTGCTGTAGTTTCAGTAATATCGTCTACCTGAACATTTGCAGGAAACTCACATATCGGACCATCGTCATAGGCCGCAATTTTATACGAGCCAAATGTTCCTACTCTACCCCATACTCTCACTAATACTTCGCTACCTGGCTGTAAGTTTTCCAATTCCATATAAGTAAAGAAACCATCACCCTGATCACTACTACAATATATAGTTTCTAGTGCTCCACACGTACCCGCATATGCCATCATACCTGGATCGGTTAGATATGGGTCGTCATTTGATTTTGTTTCTAACACCAAACGACCAGAGTTAGGTACAATCACACTATACCAAACGTCTTTTCCTTTTAATTCAAATTCCAGTCCGTCGCAAATAACTAACGGATCTGCCGTGTTTCTTGTAGCAGATGTGTTATCGCCAATTATATAACTACTTTCAAAATCTACACCAACTGTTAAATCATATCCATCTACACACTCGTCATTTCCTGGAGCTGGTGGCGATTGATACGCACATAAGTTGAAATACACAGGAATTGAGGTTAGCGAGCTTGAAACAGCAACGTAATAGGTTTCACCTGCTATAAGATCTACAGTTTGTAAGTATGAAGTACAAAGCTCTGTAAGCTGTGTTAAATTACCTGGAGTACCTTCATATACAGAAACAAATGTTACCCCACCACCTTGAATTATATCACGTCTAAATGTATAGTTAGCGGTGTTTGTAGGTGTAAACGTATACCAAACATCTAAAGATTCTGAAGAACATTCAGATTCAATAGAATGTGTAGCCGAAGCTGTGTACCCACTCACTGCATTATTACAGCTATTATCTGTTGATTCATTTATTACAAGTGCTCCAGTGGTTTCGTCATTTACAGGAACCGGAGGTAGAGGATACACACATAACTCAAATTGGGCCGTAAGAATTTCACTTGCTATAGACACAAAATAAGTTACGCCTTCTTCAAGGTGTTCGGTAACATAACGTGTACTACAACCACCAACTATAGAAATTGGATTTACTGAAGATCCTTCAAAAAGAAACATATTCATCTCTTCACCTGTTACGTTTTCCAAAGAAAAAGCATACTCGCCTGTTGCGTCAGGAGTAAACCTAAACCACAAATCGCTAAAATCTTCGTAAACAGGGCTCGTACATGGGTATTCGTCAGATTGAGTGGCTCCTAAAAAGTCACCTGAGATTGCATTGTTACATGAATAATCGCTTGAAGCCGTTAATACAGCTGCAGTTATAGCTTCATCATTAAAACCAACCACTGGATTGAATTCATAAATGTAATCATCCATATAAATATTCTTGAAGTTACTTCCATTACCAGAGTGTTGTGGTTTAAAAGCAATATAAGAATGGTTTAACGAAGTATCGTAATTTGCAAAATCTATCGTAAATTCTGTCCAAGTTTCTGCATCAACACTAGTTTCATTGACTGAAGTATCATCTAAAATTACAAATGTTGTAGCGTCTAAAGGATCTGACATTGTACCAACTATCACACTAAATCCTTCTGTGGTAGAAGTACTTTTGTTCATTTTAAATCTAATCTGCTTGTCGGTGCTAATATCTGAGGTTTCAGGAGTGCTAAGAATCAAGCCTTCTGGATCTGAACTAGAACTAAAGAACATTCGCAACATTAAGTTACCATCTGCTGGTGTAATATTGTTCTGAGAATCGTAGGTTCTAAAATCTCCTGAAGTAGTATCTAGAAAAGACCAGCATGGTTTTACCTCTTGTCCGCTTACATTTAATCCCTCAAAGCTATCGCTGTATTCTGCCACAACACTATCGCAAGAAGTTGTAAACTCAGCCGATGCTATCCATGCCCCAAAGTCTGTTGCATCACACTTGGCGCGAACATAGGCAACATATGCAGTATTTTGAGCCAACGGTACATTTACAGAAGTGGCCATAATTTCTGTACCATTTGTTGTTGCATCTGGAGCAGGAAGTGTAGTTTCTTGAACCAGATATTCCCACGTAGTTTCGTTAGAACCGCTTACAGTCCAATTAATATCTGCAGCATTATACTGTACATTGGAAGCTGCTACATTGGTTACTTCAAGACATGAAGGCGTAGACTCTACACATATCGTGTTTATCCAAATATATTTGTTGATGGCTCCATTATGTCTAAATGCAAATTTTGCATGGTCAGTATCTGGCAGCTCTACTAAATATTGTGTGTTTCTATCTGCAGTTGGAGTAATAGAAGTTATTAAAACGAAATTACCTCCCGTGTCTATAGTTCCTACCTCAAGTAAATCTGGAACGTTTGTAGAACCTCCAGCTGTAAAATTTAATCGGTGTGTACCATCCATTGCAAAGCTTACATCTGGAGAAATTGCTACAATATCGCCAACCACTGTTGTGCTTGTAAAGAACAACTCCAACATGTTTTTAGCATATGAGAATTCATAATCTATATATACATAGCCACTAGTACCTGGATCATCGTACGCAGACCAGCAAAACGGCACCATATCTTCTGGTAATCCGGCCCAATCTTCACAAAAATTTTCAGTAACTAAGCCACAGTCTGTTCTTAAAGTATTGCCTGTAAAAATCCATTCGCCAAAATCTCCACCTCCACAGTTAGCTCTAACATAGGCTTCATATTCGGTATTCATTGTAAGTCCTGAAACAGTAACAGATGGGGTTGAACTAGTTGAATTGTGAGCTGTACCTGATGTTGTAGGAGTAGGACTAGTTGATCCAATTTCTTGAACTATATATTCCCAATTATCTTCACCAGTACCACTTTCGTCCCAGCTTAGGTCTACAGTAGTAGTAGTCTGATTTGAAAGACCGATGTTAGATACTTCAAGACAGGTAGGGATTTCTTGAATACAAATGCTATCAAAATTAATTTGATCAAATGGGTCACCTAAATTATGTTTAAAGGCAAGATATTCATTGGTTCCAGAAGGAATAATAACCTCATAATATGTCCAATTGTTTGAAAGATTGAAAGTTGAGATTAAGGTGAAGGTTCCGGAGCCATCGGTTGCATTCATTGTACCTAACTCAAGCATTGAGGTTGAGGTTCCTTGCAACCAAAATTTTACTCGGTGATTTCCATCAGAAACTGTAGCTAGCTGAGGTGCCACAAATATTAAATCTCCTGTTGTTTCAGCACCGTTGTACATTCTTAGAAATCTTGGTGGTGTTGGAGCTTGATTACTAGTTTGCACCTTTGCATATACATTGTTGGTTGACCCAGTAGTATTAATTACGGTCCAATCTACGGGTATATCGTTGTTTACATAGGTGTCGAAATCTTCTTCGATTTCACATTGGGCATGTAAAACTTGTCCAAAAATTACGAAGCTGAAAAGCACTAATTGTAATAAAGTTTTCATTGTTGAATAAATTAAATTGATAATCGTTTGAGGTGTAAACCTACCACACGATTCTCTTTAATAAAAGGTCTATATTTTTGAATTTCGAGAATTTTCACGAAATTCAAAAGAAAAGAATTAGGCTTAATATACTGTAAAACAAATATTTAACGCTATACTAACGATTATTTGAAGATTTATTAATTTTCTCTTTGCTTTTGGCAATTTTGCGCCTTTTCTTAGCAATATTCAGATAGATTAGTAGCACTATTAACAACAAGACTGCTCCAGAAAACAAAAATAGATAGGTGTATTTATTTTTTTGATTTTGTCTCTTTTCTTGATTTTCAGAAGACAATTTATCGGTAACCTTATTCAAAGATTTCTTTTCTTCCTCAAGCAATTTATTTTCTTCTTCAATATAAAGTTGTGTGTAATATGTATGTCTTTCTTCGTTGCCTAATAGCAGATAATTTTCAGAAAGCGCTTTCCATATTTGAATATTAGTTCCTGTATCATTTACATCTTCAATTAATTTTAGGGCGTCACTTAAAATCGCTATAGCCTCTTGATGATTACCGTTTAATGTCAGTAATTTTGCTAACCCTACTCTAGAAGCCGCTATACTTTTTATTGCATTAATGGGCTTCGCAAAGTGAATTGCTTCATTATAATTTGCTTTTGCTTCAGAATAGTTCTCGATTTCAATATTACAGTCTCCTAAGTTATTAAGCGTAATTGCTAAGTTAGCATTCACTAATTTTTTTTCTGTGCTTTCCTTAAAAATGTTTACTGCATCTTTCAAAAATGGTAATGCATATGCGCAGCCCAAATCATCTTTTTGTATAAGTCCCTTCACCACTAAGATATTTCCTTGAATAAATCCTAACGAATCTGGCAACGGGTGTTTAAGCGATAGATTATATGCTTGGTCTAAATATTGTAGCGCCTTTCCGCTTAGCTGGAGACGCCTGTACTGTCCTCCTATAAACCCGAGTACCCTAATTTGATCTGTATAAATCTTATTTATTGCTGCAATAGAATCTGCTTTCAATGCATAATTAAACACTTGGTCATGTTCTTTGAGTACTGCATATCCATTGGCAACGGTTAAAAGTGCATTTACCTGTCCTGAGGGATTTTCAGTAGACAGTTTATAAAGCTCTAAGGATTTTTCGATGGCCAATTCTGGATTGCTATACACGAGCACAGCTACCTCTTTTTTAAGGCTGTCAATTCGTTGTTCATGTTGTCCAGATATTGTTTGGGAACAACTTATTACAACCAGACAAATTATGCTTATATACTTGATTAAATTCAAAGCTTCATTTTTATGAAAGATACTAAAAAGATTACGATGCCTCTTTATTGCTTTTTCTTAGGAAAGTAACAAATTGTTTTGGAGTAATACCTGCAATAGATTTAAAAACCACGGTAAATGAACTATGTGAGGTAAACCCACTTACTTCTGCTAGATAGCTTACTTTATAATTAAGAAATCGCGGGTCTTCTTTCATTAAAGAAATAATGTAGTTTATACGAAGCTCATTAATATACGTATTGAAATTTTTGCCTTTATGATTATGAATAATTTCTGAAATGTATTTTGTATTTGTTTTTAGCTGTTTTGCCAATACCGGTAGTGACATGTCTGCACTTGTAAAGTCTTTACCGTTTTCAAAATTTTTAAGACGCTCTAAGATAGAACGTTCTGTAGATAACGGGATAACGACACCTTTAGGTTCTTGAAGCGGTACTTCAGGGACATGTTCTGGTGCTTTAATCTTTTCCTTATTCTCAAGTTGTTTTATAATCTTTTCAAATTTTCGATATTCGCTATCCAGTCTTTTGTTATAAAAATAATACCCCAATAGAAGAACTAATAATATACCCAAAATAACTCCTCCCAAAACGAAGTAATTGTATTCATCGTCGAGAATAGATTGTTTTTGATCTTCTTCAATAAAAGACAGTAGTGTATTTCTAGCATTTCTTTCATCTGCCAATAGATTGTTAGACATACTAGAACTTCGACTGTAATAGGTATTATAAGCCTCTAAGCTATCTGTCGCTTTATACACATCTGAAAGTCCACTCAAGGCAATGGTCTTTACTTCAGCTTCTATCACATCAATTTTTAAGGCTTCTAAAAAAAAGTCTCTTGACTGTATATAGTCGGCTTCTTTCAAATAAATTGATCCCAAACCTACAAGCGTAGTAGCGGCAGTAGAAGAAACTTTTAAATTATTATTCTCTAGAAAACTGTACGTACGGGTAAAATAAGATTTCGCCTCTTTTGGCCTATTGGCAGTGTCATGTATTTGTGCAATTGCGTTCATTCCACTTGCATATAATGCCGGAAAAAGAGGACGTACTTTTTCTAATGATGTCGTACTCTCAATAATTTGCTGAAGTGCTTTTTCAGAATTAGTACTGAACAAGCTACCCATGGCTTGCTCCTGTAGTAATCTTGCGGTCGCTATTTCTTTGTTCGTTTCTTCATGAATGTATGTTACATTGGCTGCTGCTTTCTCTAAGTATTCAGAAGCCATAGATTCCATACCGTATCTACGACAAGTTTCTGCAATGGATATAAGTGTAAGAGCTTTGAGATACTGGTGTTCTTCGTTTTCAATATTGTTTTTTGCGCCAAAAAGATATTCAATACTCTTTATGTTATTACCCATTAATTTTTCGTAGGCAAACAACAAATACAGGGCTCCAGCTTTTTCTGTCTTTGACTCTGCCGACTTAAGGAAATAATTGGCAACTTTATTGGTTTGCTTAGGTTCATGAACCAAAGCGTTTAAACTAGTATTAAAAAACGACAGGTCATCTTTACTAATTTGACCATGTCCATGTATTGACACTAGAATCAAACAAATTAGGGATAAGAATATGCGTTTCATTTTGGAATGATTCTAAGCAAAGATAAATTTTTAGCGCTGAGAATCGAAATGAAACAGCTATGACTTCGCTTTAAACAAAAAAAAGCATCTAGAGCTTATTTATCTAGACGCTTTTCTTGATCTTCTTTTGGTGTATTTATGCCTCTACTTCTTCTTCGCTTTCTACAGTTGCTAAATACCTTTCTGCATCTAGTGCAGCCATACAACCTGTACCAGCTGCAGTTACCGCCTGACGATATTCTTTATCTTGAACGTCGCCACTAGCAAAAACCCCAGGCATATTGGTCTTTGTAGATTTTCCTTTGGTAATTAGGTAACCAGTATCGTCCATATCTAACTGACCTTTAAAGATATCAGTATTTGGCTTATGCCCGATAGCAATAAAAAGACCAGTAATTGCGATGTCTTCTTTTTCGCCAGTTTGGTTATTTCGCATTCTAAGGCCTTCAACTACCATGTCTCCTAGTACTTCATCTACTTCCGTATTATAACGAACTTCAATGTTTTTTGTAGCTGTTACACGATGTTGCATTGCTTTAGAGGCTTTCATATAATCTTTACGCACCAACATTGTAACTTTATTACAAATATTGGCTAAATATGTTGCTTCTTCTGCTGCAGTATCCCCTGCACCTACAATCGCTACATCTTGTCCTTTATAGAAAAAACCATCACAGACTGCACAGGCAGAAACACCACCACCGCGCAACTTTTGTTCGCTTGGTAATCCTAAATACTTAGCTGTGGCTCCTGTAGAAATAATAACAGCTTCGGCTTCTAATTGAGTTGAGTTGTCTACGGTAACCTTATGAATACCACCAACTTCTTTGCTAAATTCTACCGCCGTTACCATACCAATACGTACTTGAGTACCAAAGCGCTCTGCTTGTTGTTGCAGTTGCACCATCATTGTTGGTCCGTCGATACCTTCTGGATAGCCGGGGAAGTTATCTACTTCGGTAGTAGTAGTTAATTGTCCACCAGGCTCCATCCCCGTGTACATAACAGGTTTTAAATCGGCTCTAGCCGCATAAATAGCCGCTGTGTAACCCGCTGGGCCTGAACCAATAATTAAACATTTAATTCTTTCTATTGTATCACTCATAGTGTGTGTTTCTTTGAAAATTTCAGAATGTAAAAATAGTAAGATTGATGTAAACCTAGCAGGTAAAGTTATTAAGAAATGTAATCGACTTATTAAGGAAGCTTATAATTGTAGTTTCGGAAAAAACCTTCCAGTTCTTTTCTTGTATTCTGAGTACGCTTCATATCGCTTTACTAGAAGTTTCTCTTCAAAAGATGATTTGAAATAGAAAACTAGACCTAATAATAAAACTACAAGTAACTTAAACAATGAAAATGAATAGAATGCATACCCCATTAGGCCCACCAAAATACCAGAATAGATTGGGTGTCTAATATATTTATAAATCCCAGTTGAAATTAATACTGAATTATTTTTCGGACTTGGAAACGGTGATATGTTCTCATTCAAGTTAATTATGCCCAAAATAACGGTGACCACACCCAAAAACGTTCCTGCAAGTGAAGGATAAATTATCCATTGTGGTAGCGATAATGAAAGCCATCCCCAATCTATAAAATAAATGGCAAACAATGAAAATTGAATAAAAATATAAAGGCAGTCTTTTTTCAAATCGAACTTTTATGATTTTACACAAAAATAGTTAACTGATGGGACATTTGGCGGTCCATAATGATTACTGAAATAGAACTAAACAATTATTTTTTTCTATTAAAGTGAAAATCAATTTTCTTTAAGACACCATCTACTTCGCCCTCAATCCATGCATGAATAACGTCAGGCGTTGGTTGTGTGTAAATAATACGTTGTGGAAAATCGTGGGCCAGATTTTCAAAAGTATATGTACCACGGTTACCAGAAACTAGCGTGAAATTAACAGGAGCGTCATTATTTTGTCCAAATGCTACTACTTCTAAGTTGACTTTTTGTTCTATTTGTTGAAGCTTTAACGTTTCAGCAAACACAGTATCTTGTGCAACTTTAGTATAACTAAAACCGGTTAGGGTACTATCGTTCAAACGTTTCCAAGATTCTTTGGAGAATTCTTCTTCCGTCTCGTTTACCCACTCGCCTATTAGCCAATCTAAGCTGTTTAAACTACTAAATGTTGTGGTTGTTTCTTCTTGAAGTTCGGGCGTATCAGCTGTATGATCATTTTTGCAACCAAAAACCAGCACGCATAGTAAACAAAAAGCTAATTTAAAATATTTCATGAAAACAACTTTAAAGTGCTAACTTACTACGTAACATTGGTTTAAAAAAATTTAGTTTGAAAATTGCTCATTACATTTGATGCCCATAATTGTTTTGAAATACTACAGCATCATTGCTCAATTAAACTTTAGCGTACAATAATCTTCCATTTTTTTCATGCAAAGCAAGACAATATATAGTATATATCGTCATGCATAAAATAGAAAAACCTCCTCCGATTTCTCGAAGAAGGCTTCTCTAACTATCTAAAATTAATTATGAAATTACTCTTTTACAATCTGATGCGTTAGTTGTTCTCCGTTTTCTGTATTCACTAAGAACAAATAGGTGGCACTTGCTAATTCTGAAATATCTATACTCATTTCTGAAAGCGTCTCTCTTGCATCTATCGTCTTTATCAAACGTCCTGTTACATCGTAAATACGCACGTCTTGTAACGGAATATGTTGCGGATTGCTCAACATAACGAAGTCTGTAGCAGGGTTTGGATACATGCTTACGCTTGAAATATCAAAGCTATTATCACCTATTCCTAGTACGGCTTCTACAGTAAGATTGAAAGTACAGTCTGCCTCATTACCTGAAGCATCAGATACGGTAATAGTCACCGGATACACACCTGGGTCTAACAAGTCACCAACTGCTGGTGATTGACTTACAACATTGACAGGGTCTGTACAATTATCTGTAGCAGTTACCGCTCCTGATGTGATAAAGTTTTCTACTTCATACTGAGTTCCTTCTATAGTTTGTACTGTAAAGTCTACAGGACAATCTAATTCTGGAGCTATTTCATCAAGAACTGTTACTGTTGCGGTACATGTGGCAGTGTTCCCTGAAGGGTCTTCTACTGTTACCGTTACCACAACTGGTGTTCCAACATCATCACAGTTAAAATCTGTTATGTCTGCAGAGGTTTGAGCAATACCACAGATATCGTCGCTCATCACCACAAGGTCTGCTGAGTCTATACTCGCCTCTCCATTTGCATCGAGTGATACGGTAAGATCCATACAACTAACTGTTGGAGCCATTACATCTTCTACTGTTAGCGTTGCTGTACATGTTGAAGTATTACCACCATCGTCTGTAACTGTTATGGTTACCGTGTTGTCTCCTACGTCTGCACAAGTAAATGTGTCTGGAGACACACTAAAAGTAAGGTTCGTGCCCCCACAAGCGTCTGTAGACCCTCCATCGAAGATGGATGCATCTATAATACTAACCATTCCTAGTGCATCTAACTGCACGCTAGCGTCTTGGCAGACTGCATTTGGCATAACACCATTCTCTACAGTTACTATGGCTGTACAGCTGCTGCTTAATCCTCCTGCATCTGTAGCGGTAAGGGTTACAATATTGTCACCAAGGTCTGCACAGGTAAAGCTGTCTATATCGATACTCAAGCTTGTAATTGCACAGTTATCGGTAGAACCTCCATCTACATCGGCGGCTACAATGGTAGCATTTCCTGTAGCATCTAGCATCACTGTAATATCTTGACAAACCGCCATTGGTGGATCATCGTCTGTTACTGTTACCGTAAAGCTACACGTAGCTGTGTTTCCGTTAACATCTACTACGATAAACTGGTTCGTGGTAACCCCTATCGGGAATATTTCACCACTAGCAATACCTGCTTGTTGAACAACAAAGTCGATACCACAGTTATCGGTTCCTACAGGAAGTGGGAAGGTAACGGTAGCGCCACATTCACCATTGTTAGTAGGAGCAACTATATCTGCTGGACAGAAAATCATTGGTGCTATGTTGTCTTCTACGGTTACTACAGCTACACAAGAGCTTGTATTTCCGTTTACATCGGTTACCGTTAGTGTTACATTGTTTGGTCCAACATTAGAACAATCGAAGGTATCTATATCGACTGCAATAGACGCTATTCCGCAGGCATCGGTAGAACCTCCGTCTACATCGGCAGCTACGATACTTGCATCGCCGTTAGCATCTAGCTGGATTGTGATATCCTGACACACTGCTGTTGGGCTTTCTGTATCATTTATCGTTACATTAAAAGTACATGAATCTGTTAATCCAGCTCCATCGGTTGCTGTAGCGGTTACTACAGTAGTTCCCACTGGGAAAACAGTTCCTGAATCCTGAGAATACGTAATAGTAGACCCGCAATCATCGGTTGCTGTTGCTGAAAAATTAACAATTGCACCACAATCTCCCGGATCGTTGTTCATGGTAATGTCTGCCGGACACGTGATTACAGGAGCGGTATTCCCAAGATCAACTAGACTCAGGTCGAAATCGCCAATAGCATTTGAAAAACCATGAATTAACACTAAATACGTGGTCCCATTTGTGGTACAAAAATCCAATTCTGTAGTAAAACCTGCACAACCTGCTGCATCATCAACCCCTGTTTCACAAACCAGCGCTCCACAACTGCCTGTAAATACTGAAATTTTTGTATCATAATTTGCTTGATTACAGGTTGTTAATCTTGTAAAATTTCCATTTCCTACAAATGTGTACCAAACCCCTGGAGCGGTATTGGAAGTTCCACAAAATCCAACATTATCAAATGTAGCCATAGTAGTGGAACCTGAGAATGTATCGCCATAATTTATGGTAGCGGCATCGGCACAAAAATCGTTTGTTGCTGGTGCAGCACACGTTGTTAAGCAATTTCCAATAGCATTCACATTATTTTGCATTACCGCAGTGGGCTGAGGGTGAAACCCTTCCGTAAAACTAATATTTGGAGTGCAATAGCTCATAATCGTTCCTGGATTGGCCGAAGGGGGTATAGCACACGTACCTTCTGTAAAACCAGCACAGCCATCGATAGCGGTACTGTTTCCGTTCCAAACACATGCATGTGTATGTCTGGATCCCATTAAATGCCCCATTTCATGAGTGATAATGGTTACATTAAAAGAATAAGTTGGGACATTATTGTAATTGGTACTAGAGAACCCGCTAAAGCATAAACTTTCGTCTGTATTTGCATTACACAAACCACTAAATCCAGCAGCTTGTCCTCCTACATTATCTACTTCTACTAAATGACCTAAATCTCCATTAAAAGCGCCTGGCCCCGTATTCGATTGAAACTGTGCTCTATAGTTTGCTGCCGATGGCCCACTGTAAGGGTCTGGGGTTGTCCAGATGAGCATGTCTGAAGTTTGTAAAGCCATTCCATCGTTAGCATACAGTACATAACTTTGTGCAAATACACCATTTAAAAAGTTCATGGTGTTGGTTAGGTTCCCTCCAAAAGCATTATAAACCGATTGCCCGGCTTCAATATAAATATTTACACAGTCACCAGCATCTCTGTTAGCAGCTTGTGGTGTCAGTTCTTCCATGGTATATCCTACTCCATCATCTTCGGTGGTACAATTAAATTCGTTCGTAATCATTAAATTACGATCGTTATAAATAATATGCTGGCTAGTTTGTCCCTTAATTTTTCCAATGACAAAATTGCCTTCATTATTAGCAACAAAACCGATAATTTCATTTCTAAAAATACTGATAGACACTAATGAGTTAGCATCACCAGCAATTATTCCCCGGAAATGCTTACCTCTATCTATTTCATTGGTAATATCTCGACCGTCACTGGTTCTGACTCTAAAATCGTCAGAAAAAATATCTTTTTGTACAAGTTCTAGCTGAACTGTACTTCCATCACTTTTTAATGGAACTGAGATATTCATCGTTCTCGGATTGTCTTCATAAATCGCCTGTATGGTTGAGGCATTAAAATCTAAAACAACACCATCTTCAACTGCATTTGCATAAGCAGTACTTCTATTAGCAGAGTTTTGATTAAATAATTGAAAGGATGCAAATGTGGTTGCTTTTCCTTTTCGACTATTTACATAATCGAACATGTCGTAACTAGCATTTTGGGCAAATACCATAAATGGCATCGCCAAGCATAGCAATGCAATGATAATTTTTTTCATAATTGGTTCTTTGGTTAGTTAGTTATACTGTTGGTTGTTAACTTCTTATAGTTGAAGTTTCTGCAATGTAATTAATAAATTTATACCATGAAATACGTATATCTACGTATTATTCATAAATATACAAGGCACAACTTACGACATGGAAAAATTTTTATTTCAACATGCCACACCTTAAAAATTAACTATTTTTGCAAGCAAACTACGGGATGTGGCGCAGTCCGGTTAGCGTACACGGCTGGGGGCCGTGTGGTCGCAGGTTCAAATCCTGTCATCCCGACTTAACCAAAAATGAATCAGTTTTACTGGTTCATTTTTTAGTTTCATGAATATCAAAAGTGCAACTTTTGTAAGTGAATGAAGCTAAAAAATGAGAACGCGATAAGCGTTCATTTTTGATTTACCATGAGGGTTTTATAGGATTCTGAAAATCCTGATAAGGCAAGTTTCGCACTAAAAAGCTATAACTCAATAACAAAAACGCGATAAGCGTTCATTTTTGATTTACCATGAGGGTTTTATAGGATTCTGAAAATCCTGGTAAGGCAAGTTTCGCACTAAAAAGCTATAACTCAATAACAAAAACGCGACAAGCGTTCATTTTTGATTTACCATGAGGGTTTTATAGGATTCTGAAAAACCTGGTAAGGCAAGTTTCGCACTAAAAAACTATAACTCACAAACAAAAACGCGACAAGCGTTCATTTTTGATTTACCACGAGGGTTTTATAGGATTCTGAAAATCCTGATGAGGTAGGTATAACACTTAAAAAACCCAAATGAAGAATAAAAACTTGGTATCGGGTTATTTTTTCAGTTCTGAAATTATATCTAATGAAAGTTTCGTCAGTTCTTGAATACGAGGCAAATCGTAGGTTCCATCTTCCTTTTTAGAAATTAACTTAGACCCCATACCAACGCAGGTCACACCCGCATTAAACCATTTGGTTAAGTTCTCTTTAGTTGGAGATACCCCGCCTGTAGGCATAATACTTGTCCATTGACAAGGTCCCTTGATTGCCTTAACAAAATCGGGACCATAGATACTTCCTGGAAACAACTTTACAATTTCACAACCCAATTCTTCAGCCTTCGCAATTTCGGTTAAAGTACCGCATCCTGGAGACCAAAGTACCTTTCTACGATTGCAGACTACAGCGATATCTTCTCTAAATACTGGCGTGACAATAAAATTAGCACCTAATGCCATATACCTAGAAGCAGAGCCAGCATCGGTTACAGAACCAACGCCCAAAATCATTCCGGGTAGATTGGCTATTGCATACTTATTCAATCCACCAAATACTTCTTCTGCAAAATCGCCTCTGGCTGTAAATTCAAAAACTCTTGCTCCACCTTTGTATAATGCTTCAAGTATTTGTTTGCATGTGTCTAAATCACTTTCGTAAAACAGAGGAACTATCCCGGTTTTAGCCATTGTAGTTGCTACTTCGATTCTCGAATATTGTGCCATTAAATTTAGTTTATCTAGAGACTTCGCCAAAGGCGTCACCTTTTAGTAGTTTTTCTATTTCCTCTAAGGTAATTAAATTACAATCACCTGATATGGTATGCTTTAGACAACATGCGGCTACAGCGAGGTTTAGCGCTTTTTGTTTGTCATAATTATCACTTAAAATTCCGTAAATCAATCCACCCATAAAGGCATCTCCACTTCCCACTCTATCTACCACAGGTGTTACTTCCTTAACATCGGCGCTGAATAAGGTTTTACCATCGTACAACACCCCTCCTATTCTTTGATGAGAGGCACTAACAGAATACCTTAAGGTTGTAGCGACTATTTGTAAGTTAGGGCATAATTTATAAAGTTTATCGTATAAAACTGGAAGCGATGTTTCGTTCTGATAGTTTGGATTCACTTTATCCTGACCTAACATAAAGAATGCTGTATCTATATCTCCCAATATAATGTTGCTATTTTGTAGTAATTTGGGCATCACCTGATTAGGTTCTTTCCCATATTGCCATAATTTAGATCTATAATTCAAATCGGATGAAATAGTAATTCCCATAGCATGTGCTACTTTTACTGCCTCTAAGCATACTTCGGCGGCAGATTCAGAAATTGCTGGTGTAATACCACTCCAATGAAACCAACTAACATCTTTAAAGACCGATTCCCAATCTATTGATCCCTTTTCGATGGTGGCCATCGAACTATGCGCTCTATCATACACAACATTACTGCTGCGAGTTCCTGCTCCTGTTTCAAAGTAATAGATGCCCAGTCTATCACCACCAAATATAACATTTGCAGACTCTACTTTAAATTTGCGCATCTCTTTTAATGCACAAGCTCCTATTTCATTTTCTGGTAATCTCGTAATAAATTCAACCGGAATTCCGTAATTCGCCAGAGATACTGCTACATTAAACTCTCCACCCCCGTAGGAGGCTGCAAATGTTTTTGCTTGAGAAAATCGCAAATGACGCTCTGTAGAGAGTCTTAACATAATTTCTCCAAATGTGACAACTTTACTCATTATTTGAATTTATTTTCTGAATATACCTATTAAAAAGCCAAGTAGTTTCAATTTTTTGATATCTAATTTTGAAAAAGATACGCAAAAAACAAAACTACTCGACAGTTGCATTATTAATTTTTAAATTCCCAATGCTTGTCCGCCACCCACTTGAATGGTTTCGGCTGTAAGGAATGCCGCATCTTTACTAGCTAAAAATGAGACCACTGAAGCCACATCTTCTGGCTGACCCAAACGACCTAGCATAATATTGTTGGCCCATGACGCAAAAACTTCTGGCTTTGTTGCTTTAATTTGAGCATGAAACGGAGTGTCTATAGTGCCTGGAGATACTGCATTCGCTCTAATTCCGTATTCTGCCAAATCTTTTGCTAATGCTCTGGTGATTGCATGAACTCCAGCTTTAGAAGTTCCATAAACACCAGCTCCTGGTCCACCAGCAGTCCAACCTGCATTAGATGTATAATTAATTATTGATGGATGGTCTCCCTTTTTTAGAAAAGGAATCGCAGCTCTTGAAGCAAAAAATACTGAATCGAGGTTTAACGCCATTACAAATCTGTAAAAATCTGTGGTCATATCTTCAAATCTTGATCTTCCGCCCAGCCCGCCAGCGTTATTCACTAGCACATCAATTTTACCGTATTTTTCACCAATTTTTTTAATGTTAGCTGAAACTTCCTCCTCTTTAGTAACGTCAAAACCATAATACTCGGCGGTAATCCCATTTGCTGTGAGTTCTTCAACTCTTTTAGCTCCTTCTGCATCGTCTATACCATTTAAAATTACGGTATATCCATCTTTACCTAATCTTTCAGCTACAGCAAATCCTATACCTCCAGTAGCTCCCGTTATAATGGCAATTTTATTTTTTAATTCACTCATAATCTATAATTTAAATTTTTAAAACAATTTTTTTTAAACTTCTACATCTATTGGTTCAATCTTTTTAATCAGCAGGAAGACTGATACTACTGCCAGAGGTGCTAATACCGCCAAAATCACAAATGCTGGTGTGTATGAATCTACCGTTATAATTGGGATTAACCAGTTCATAATGATCACAGAAACGGCTCCTATACTTCCCCCAAGCCCTGCGAGGGTTCCAACAGATTTTCCGCTAAGAAGATCACTCGGAATTGTTTGTATGTTACTAATCGCAAATTGAAATCCGAATAACACCATAAATACGAAGCATACAAACTTTAATGGTGTATTTGCAAACAGTATAGCTCCTATAATTGATATTACAATAATTACTGCACCAATGGTCATTGTTTTTTTTCTGCTGAAATCAACTGTTTTTTTCTTTATCAGTCTTTGGGCATACCACCCTCCCGCTAAACTACCAACCATTGCTCCAACATATGGGAACCATGCGTAATACCCTATTTCTTTTACGTTGAAATTGTATTCTTTAAAGAGATAAATAGGCATCCAGAAAACAAATAACCACCAAATAGGCTCAATAAAAAAGCGAGCAGCAATTACTCCCCAAGCTTCTTTTTTTGACAGTATCTCCATCACACTTAATCCTTTTTGAACCTCATCACCTTGTCTCGAGGCATGTCTACCATCTACAATATGCTTTTTTTCTCCATCGGTTATCCAAGGATGGAATTTTGGCTTGTTCTTATTAATGATAAGCCATGGAATAATCCAAACGAATCCTAGCACACCAATAATTACAAATGTTAATTTCCAACCATAGGCTCCAAATAGTTCTGCTATGGTAGGAGCAGCAACGATTGAACCAATACCTGCGCCAGCGTTAAATATACCTTGCGCCAATGCCCGTTCATGAATAGGAAACCACTCCGCATTATTTTTAACAGCTCCAGGCCAATTACCTGCTTCGGCAACTCCTAATAATCCTCTGTATATTCCTAAAGAGGCCGCTCCTCTTGCAAAAAAGTGCAATACCGAGGCTAGTGACCAAAAGAAGATTGACAATACAAAACCTATTCTGGTTCCTACCTTATCGTATACTTTTCCTGAAATAAATTTACCAGCAGCGTATGTAATGGTAAAAATGTTTATTACCCAAGCGTAATCTGCTTCTGTCAGACCCAAATCTTTACTCATTTCGGGCCACATAATACCCAGAGCAGATCTATCTATATAGTTAATGATGGTCGCCAAGCAAACAAGCCCAATAATCCACCATCTAAGTCCCTTTATTTTCATATTTTCTAAATTTCGTTACACCAAGACTCTTCGGAAAAGGCGTGAGCTTTCTATGTCAACCTACATAAGCAGGTTGAAACGTTATTATATTAATAAATTGACAAGCTTAAATTTGAATAGTAACTATCCTGTAATTTTTAATTATCGTATTAAACGTGTGATTGAATGCAATGATCAAACACTATACTTCTACATTGTAGCAATATTTATATAATTCTTTAAAATGTTGTTTCATTCTTTTCTTAGCCAACTGCGGGTTTTGTTCCTTTATTGCTTCGTAAATTAACCTATGTTCTTCAATTCCAGAGAATGCTAAGGCAGCATCACACACGTGGTACTTTCCAAAATTTGTAATTATTTCAGGAGTAATGATTAACATAAATGTATTCATAGAACTATTTCCACTGGCTTTCGCTATTGCTAAATGAAAAAGTAAATCTTCTTGAACTGCGTCTTCGCCATTGGTTACTTTTAGTGCATATGCTTCTAGCGCATTTTTCATACTTTCAAGATCCTCTTCAGTTCTTCTAATAGCAGCCAACCTTGATGTTTTTAATTCTAGAAGAATTCTTGTTTCAACCAGCGATTTGAAGTCTGGATCTTCAAGACGTAGAATATCGTCTATCATTCCATTCATAGCCACCACACCAATATTGGCGACAAACGTTCCACTTTGAGGTCTAGATTTTAATAGTCCATAAAATTCCAGTTTTTGAATGGCCTCGCGAATGGTACTTCTAGTAACCTCAAATTTTTCTGAAAGCATACGTTCAGACGGTAGCTTATCGCCAGGTTCTAAATTCTTATGATTTATTAAATCTCGAATTTTCACTATTACCTGTTTCTGAAGCGAATAGTTTTCATTTGTTGTAAGAATTTCTACTTTCATAAATGCGAATTCAAATACTGATTAACCAACTTAAATTTTTCTAAAGTTATATAAACAGAAATAAATTTTCACTTTGCGAGCTTATAAATTTTATTCTTCTAATAAGTTTTACTGGTCTTTATATGACCAGTAAAACTTTTAACAAAATTTAATGGCTAATCAAATAACTGCTAATAATATCTCTTTAACCTAGTCTTCTCGCTCATTTTGTTGTAAAAGTTTTGATGCTTTTAGTAATTTTTTGTGTCATAAACTATATAAGCTACCTACTAACACCAAAACTCACAACAATATATAAGCACTTCTAATTTGGTAATTTAATTAGTACCCAGGATTTTGAGTAATTACTCCATCACTTGCTAGGACTTCTGATGTTGGAATTGGAAAAACATAATAGTTAGGATTAACTACTTCTCCCATTTCTGCATCAACGGTTCCAGTTCTAACCAAATCGAACCAACGTTGTCCTTCAAAAGCTAATTCTAGCCTTCTTTCATCCTGAATTGCTTGTCTTACTAAAGCCTGTGTGTTAAGCGTAGCCGGATCTAGATTTTCTAATCCTGCTCTTTCTCGAATATCATCTAACAATGCCAACACGGTAGCTGGTGATGATCCATTTTCATTTAGCGCTTCTGCATAAAGTAGAATAACATCAGCTAATCTTAACTCTATCCAATCGTGGTCAGGACCTCCTGATTGAGGAAATTTAGGAGAAGCTAAAGCCATAGTATCTATGGTTACAACTCTTCTTAAATCTCCGCCACTAAGTGTGTCTGAGGCAACCGAATCAAAAGCAGCGACCAAGTCTAAATCTAGAGGCTCTAAAGCTTTTGTATCTAGCCCGAAAAACCATTCCCAAAATTCAGAGAAACCATATTCGTCTACTACAGATCCAGATCTTTGGGTTGCAAAAATGATTTCAGAATTTAAATCATTTGCTTCACCAAAAATATCTGCGAAATTCTCTTGTAAACTCACTCCCGCACCAGAAGCTCCACTTACTACAGCCGATAATTGAGGTTCTGCCTTCGCATAGTCACCCATATGCATATAGACTTTACCCAAGATACCTTGAGCCGCAAGTTTTGAAGCTCTACCATTGGTTGCACTATTTCCTAAAGCTCCTATGGCAGCTTGTAAATCTGGTATGATGATATTATTGTATACGTTTGCAGCAGGTACTCTAGTCAGATCAAACGCTGGGATATCTTCAATGTTTGGTGATGTTAGTATAACAGGAACATCTCCGAACACCTGTACTAGTTTGAAATACGACAATGCTCTTAAGAATTTTGCTTCACCTATTTGAGTAGCATCATCTCCATTTTCGATTACATTATTAGAACTCAAGATAGACTTGTATAAAGCTGTGTAGAAAGGTCCAAAAAATTGATCTTCCATAACCGTTAGCTCACTGTTAAATCTGTCAAATGCTGGATATGGTTCTTCATCCATAAGCGCATTATCTGCTCTAAAGTCACCCATTACAGCCATTGGCGTAACAGCACCAAGCTGGTAGTAATATGCTGCGTTTAGAACTCCGGTAAAATCTGTTAAAGAATCTGCGCTAGCAATGTTCTCTGGAACTTCATCCAGGTCTGTGCTGCACGACATTGTTAACAACAATGATCCTAAAAATAATATATATACTTTTTTCATCTTTTTCATCTTTTAAAAATTAACATTTAAACCAAATGTAAAGCTTCTTACAATCGGGCTTGCACCTACTTGCACTCCATAAGTCGTAGGCCCTAGGTAACCACCATTGGTAGTTTCTACACCTTCTGGGTTAAAAGAAGTGTAATCATCTCCCCATAAGTACAGTAGATTAGTTGCTGCAGCATAAATTCTTGCAGAATCAATCCCAATTTTACTAACCCAGTCTGGGTTAACTGTATATCCTACTGTAAGATTTCTAAGCGCTACATAAGATGCGTCTTGTACTTGTGCATCTAACTGGTTATTAGAATCTAAATAATACTCTCCGTTATGATCGGCTATACCGTCTTCGTTTGCATCGAAGCTAGAACGTAGTCTTCCTCCAAATTCTGAATTGTAATAGATTGGGTCAACATTCCAAACATCACCTCCTTGAGAACCTTGAAATTGTAGTGACATATCAAAGGCCTTATAGTTCATAGAAGTGTTAAAACCATAGTAAAAATCTGGTGTGTTCTGTCCAATTTTCACTAAATCTCCACCTTCTTCAACTGTTTTTGTCTTATCAATAACACCATCTCCATTTTGGTCAACAACATAAAACGCCGAACTATTAATACCAATAGCACGTGTTGGGTCTGCTATATACACATCTTCCACCTGTCCTTTAGTTTCTAATCCCCACATCTCTCCTATTTCTCCACCTACATAATTTCTAAATACAGGACCTCTACCACTCTGCCCGTAAATGGTTCTAGGTAATTCTTCAAGACCACCTAAATCTGTAATTTCAGTTTCTACCGTAGAAAGGTTGGCACCGATATCCCATCTAAAATTGTCGTTTCTCACAATAACTGCGGAAAGTTCAGCTTCTAATCCTGAGCTTCTTACGTCACCAGAGTTAAGTCTAATAGATGTTGTACCAAATACCTCAGAGACACTTTGGTTAATTAAGATGTCTTCAATATCTGATGTATAATAATCTATTCCTAATCTAACACGGTTATTCATAAACCCTAAATCAATACCGTAGTTTGTTTCCGTATTTGTTTGCCAAGTTAGGTCTGAATTTGCCACATCTGATGGGATTAAAAATCCTGTTCCGAAGGCTGTTGGTTGGGGATTCAAAAGACTTAAAGAGCTATACGCACCTAAATCTGAAGTAGTTCCTAAAGATCCAGTACTGAATCTAGGCTTTAGTAAACTTAAAAACTCAATGTTATAGAAAGATTCGTTATGAACGTTCCAACCTAAAGAAAGAGCTGGGAAGGTTTTGTACCTGTTGTTTGATCCGAAACGTGAGTCACCATCTCTACGTACCGAAGCCGACACTAAGTAACGATTATCAAAAGCGTAGTTTAATCTTCCGAAGACACTCCATCTTGAAATAGTCTCGTCACGCTCTGTTACAATAATGTCTTCTGGATCTAACAGGTTGTAGTTTATAATATCACTAAACGGTACATTTGAACCATTTAAAGAATTACCATTAAAATTAATTCGTTGAAATTCTACCCCCGCTACTGCAGATATATCATGACTACCTAATTGCTTAGCGTAATTCAACGTAGTTTCACTTAAAGTAGATGTTTGTTTTACCGTTGTTTCATCTAAAGCTGTCTGATTAGAACGTGCTCTAGAATCGAACTCAAGTCCTCTCCAGAAATAATCTTTAGTATCTCTAATATCTGCACCCAAAACTGCTTTAATATTTAACCCATCTAACAAACTGTATTGTAAGTAAGACGTTACATTAGCGAAAAAGGTTTTTTGCCAACGGTCTGTGTTGTCAAGTTTAGTTGCTGGACCAGCATCTCCAGATCCTCCAATACCGTTACCACTTCTTCCGTAATGCCAGTCTTGTGCCGTATCTCCTGGCTGTAAGGTGTAAATACTCTTGTTGAAAGGTGAATCAGGTCCTGCTCTGTAACCATCATCAAATGCATCAAGCCCCATCGCTTGTGCTTGTCTATCTAATTGTTGAACAAAAGCAATAGACGCCGCTGTATGGTAAATTGGAGAAATGCTATATGCTCTTAAAAGGTCTCTCATGTCATGACCTACAATATCTCTTTCTGAAGCAAAACCATTGAAACTTACTCCTGTTTTAAATTTTTCACCAATTTTAGCATCCACATTTAAACGAGCATTAAGTCTCTCAAAACCCTGTGTAATCACAATACCTTCAGTATTTTGATACCCAACTGAAGCAAAGTAATTTGCGTTATCAGAACCACCACTCATACTAAAGTCATGACTTGTACTGTATCCGTTTCTAAACAAATAATCTTCTACAGCAACCACGTCTGGTGAATTTCTATAGGCGTTTATCTTGTAGTTTACGAAGTTCGGATCTAATTCAGAAACATCATATGTACCATCGGCAATACCAGCCTCTAGCGTATTAGCCCATTCTCCAGCTGTCATGTTAATATTGTCTACCAAATATCGGCTTGAAATACTAGTGTAGGTATTATAACTAAAAGAAGGCTCACCCTTTTTTCCTTTTTTGGTGGTTACTAATATAACACCGTTAGCCCCCCTAGAACCATAAATAGCCGCAGATGCAGCATCTTTTAACACCTCTATACTATCTATATCATTAGCGTTTACAGTTGCTAAGCTCCCTGAGATAGGATAGCCGTCTACAACAATTAACGGATTGGAGTTACCATTTATAGACGAAGCCGCTCTTACTTGAATTTTAGGGTCTGCACCCGGAGCACCGTCTTGGTTTTGAATTAGTACCCCTGCTAATTTTCCTGCAAGTGCATCGTCTACACGAGTGGCTTGAATTGCAGCGAGATCACCACCTTCTACCTTCGCAATTGCACTGGTCACGTTACTTTTCTTAAGCGTTCCATAACCTACAACAACTACCTGCTCTAATGTATTCTCATCTTCAGATAACGTAATATTTAAGGTTGTCTGATTTTCAATCAAAACCTCTTGCGTTACAAAACCGATATAAGAGAACACCAATACATCCCCGCTTTTTACACTAATTGTAAAATTTCCGTCGAAATCAGTAGATGCCCCAACAGTAGTTCCCTTAACTATAACGTTAGCCCCAGGAATACCCATTTGATCAACTGCTGAAACTACGGTACCCGAAAGCGAGTAGTTTTCTTGTGCAATAATTACAATGCTACTGAAGAGCATCATAATTAAAGTTAACTTCGTTTTTAAATTCATAATTAAATTATTTAAAGTTTTTGTGATTAGATATAAAAGAAAAGATAATGGTCTAACCTATTCTTTTTTGGTTTACCAAACTGGTCAACCAATTTGGTAAACCAAATATATTAACTTTTTCTTAACTCGCAAGTAATTTTGAAGTTAAATATGAATTATTCCATAAAATCTTCACGAATTGGGCTAAACACGTCGATTAGAATACCCTTTTCAGTGCAAATTGCGCCATGTAATACATGCGGTGGGATATAGACAGAGTCTCCACCTTTTACTGTTTGCGTTTCGTCTCCGATGCTAAAATTGAATGAACCGCTCTCTACATAGGTTACTTGAGAGTGATGGTGCTCGTGTTTATAGCCTATGCCTCCCGTTTCAAATTCTACTTTAACGAGCATAATTTTATCATCATAACCCATTATTTTTCTTTTTACACCTTCTCCTACTACCTCCCATTCTTGGTTTTTGTCTAGTAAAAATTCTTTGCTTGCTCCAAATGTTTTCATAATTCTGTTTTATTTAAAGTAATAAGCACCTGTCCATTGGTGTTCGTTATTATTTATTGTTACTGAATGTGATTTATCTTTACTCGTTGTATTATTTGCGAGTATAAAAAGTCTACTAGTTCCATTTACATCTGTAATACGAATTCCTGTATATGCTGCAGTATCTAGTACAACGTTTACTTCTGAAATAGAACTATTTGAATTTACTGCAAATTCTGAAACAGGGCTATATCCTCCATGCGATTCTATAGCCGAAACAAATACTGTGTTTTTCGTATTGTTTCTTCTAATCATGAATGCAGCATCTCTTCGTAAATTAAATTCTGGATCAGTAGCTCCAATTCTTGTGAAGTACAGCTTATCTGTTTTGTTTGTTGCAGTAGTTAACGAATAAAATTTACCTTCATTTAAAAATAAAATCTTTGCATTTGGCGAAGTGGTGGTTCCTACACCTTCAACATACAAATGTTGATAGCCATTTTTTGCACCCAGTGCCTTTAATGTATTTGGTGTTTTGTAATCGAAGTTGGTTTGCATTAACTGACCCATAAAATAATAAGGTAAATCGTACTGATTGTTTTCGGTAGCGAGTACTTTCATTATATCTAGTACATAAGGCTTTTCGAATGAATCGTCCTTAATCATTACCAACGTACGATGCATCTCTATTCCGCCATATGCATTTGTCTCTTTAGCACTTACTACTTGTATTGCTTCATTCTCTGCGTCAAAAAGATATAATTGAGAATGATGCTTACTTCCTATTTCATAAGACCCGTTAAAATGAGAAGTCTCGTTAATGGTAAGCGTATTGTGTGCAATGGTTTGCTTGGCCCATGTCGTGTTTTCTTTTAGATAATTTCCCCCTCCTTTTTGCTCAATATTTACAAAACGTGCCAATCCGTAATCTTGAAGTACTTCTTCTTCGCGTTCATACAATGAAAAAGACAGCTTGTCGTAATGTCCATGACTTAACCCTTGTGCGGCGTATTTAAAAACTAGTGTAATGTCTTCGTTTCCATAACGTAAAATACCTACGCCCCCTTGTTTTCCGTCAGGCCCATCGGTAAGATTAATTGATTTTTTCTCGAAAGGTTTGGCTTCTCCGTTTTTAACCCCTAGCGCCACTGCCAATCCAGAATCATCTAATAGCACTTTATTCTGCTTTTCAGCTATACTTAAAAGCCCTTGATTATTACCCCCGTATTGGTAAGCAATATCTACTGCTGTAACTAGTTCTCTAGAATAATAAGACATCCCCTTCTGTCCGTCATTTAAAGGGAAAAACTCACCATCTGCATCGGATAAGTTTAAGAGCGCGTTAACCGATTTTAATAGCACGCTATCTTTGTGTTCAAAAATCTTGTATTCTGGCTTTACATTATGCAAACCTTCTGCAAAAATTAAAAAAGGGTACATTGCATAGCGCTGGTAATAAGGACCTTCTGTATAATAACCATCTGGTGAGAAGGGTTCTTCCAAATTTGCCAAAAATCCAGCTTTACCATCTTTATTATAAATAAATCCGCCATCGTTATCTTTTTCACCTGTCTGTAGACCGGCTCCCTTAATTCCGTAAAGCGCACGATCAATAAGTTCTTTGTCGTTCATTACTAATCCTATCATACCAACCGCAGCATTTCCCCATGTACTATGATTATGGACCCGGTTATAGAATTGCGGATTCTCTATCGAAATATAATCGGCAAATGGTCTAAAGAGATTTGTTTCTAATGTCTCGCGCTCTTGAGCAGACAAGTAGTTGTAAACACAATCGTATGCCTGACTCACATACACTAGCCAGTTAGAATCATTCAAGCACTGCCAGAATAATTTCCCTCTTGCATACGATCGTGTTTGAGGATGTTTTGGTAACGTTTTATACATTGCTTCATATTGAAACAACATGTCCTTTATATATATGGCATATTTTTCATCATCTAAAATCTGATACAAAACACCTGCCTTTTGAAGGATAAGAAAGTTTTTTTTATGACGAGCGTGGGTATAACCCCCAGAATAATCTTTTGGAATTGGAGTTTCAATACCCGCAGCAATTTCTGCATCCACTTCACTTTTAACAGCAGCAAGCGAAGTATCAAAAAGTGGAACACTCCCTAAATTTTCCCGAATTTTATCAACTCCTGCCTTTGTTAAAATTAAGGATGGATGTTCATTGTCTAAACTTTCCGAAGAAGTTGAAGAAACTGGTAAGGACGATGTTTTCTCGTCTGCACATGAGATACCGGCAGTTATAAGTAAACCTAAAAGTACCCGTACACTATATTTTCTAACGATACTCATTATAGTTCTTTTGAAATAACCCCTAAGTCTAATCCGTCGGTTCCTTTGCCAGAAAGTTTGGCGTCTGGTTTTAAAGAGTAGCCACCCTCTTTAAACTCTGGTTTCATACTCCACAAATTATTTACGGTGTACTTTTGGTCTCCGGTAGTTTCAATTTTTTCAGAATCGTAAAAGTTATTATTTAAGATATTCACAATAGGTTCACCCACCACCAAATGCATTTTTAATCCTTTGGTTTTGTTAAAGATATTATTCTGAATCTCATTTACCTGAACTCCATAAAGTGAGATTGCTGCATTATACTTATTGCGTTTGTCGTACCCTACATTGTCAAAAACACAATGGTCTATTTCAAGGAAAGGCCCGAAGGTACTTTCATCTTTTCCTCCTCTATGTAGTCTTAATGCAGCCTGACCAATATCGCTGTAAACATTATTTTTCAGAATTACATATTCTGCATTGTAAATTCCAATATCATCGGTTTCTTTATCTAAAGCAATTACAGAACCCGTAACAGCTTTAAATTGAGAATTTTTAATGCTAATAGTGTCTGCAAAGGTATTTTTATACACTCTAATGGCATCGTACGAATGATTTACATCTAGATTGTTGAATTCGCAGTTATCTATAAATAATTTATAGTTTTTAATCATTGAATATTTACTTGTTGAAATAACAGAGTTCCCCGTTCTATCTGGAGAACTCGCTCCATCAAAAACAATCCCATTGAGAGATAAGCTTCCTCCACTCTGAATTTCAAATAGATTCTTCTTTTCAAATAATACGGTAGGTCGTATGCCTTCTTTTGCTGAAATAGTAAGGGCATGATTTACCATAATTGTTTTTGAAACCTCAAAAGGTTCTTCAGACGTAAGCTGTAGAATATCTCCTGGAGCAGATGCTTTTACTGCTTCGTATAAACTATTTAAACCAGGAGCCACTTCCGTTGTTTTCCCAGAACCTAAAGTTGCTTCATTAATTTCTTTGGCGTACCATGATACACCCGTTTCTTCTTTTGAAATTACAGCCAATGGGAGTTTAGCGCCAACATCTAAACCTGTGTTCTTTGGTACTAATAATCCGGCATCATTAGTAACTAGGTCTAGTTTCCCCTTTTTAAATCCAGAAGGGTTTATAGATTCTATATTCTCACTAATTAGGTTGTTGTTAAACGAAATACCACTAATGTCATCGTATACAGTAAAAACATCATCTTTATTTTCATTATAGAAAATGTTGTTTTCCATAACTGAGTTAATTGGTGGTGCACTGCGTTCTGCATCTGCTCCAGCACATAACTGAATGTTATCACAATTAATAAAGGTGTTGTTTTTTACAACTGCATCTTTCGCTTGGTCGTATCTGTTAATTGGCGAATTGTAAATGCCATTCATAATCACAAAGGCACCTCTAAATCGGTATCCGGTTAAGCCAATTCCGTAATTATTGGTAACCGTTTGCTTTCCATTAATAACACGAATTCCTCCTGTTGATGGTTTCCCGTTTCCTATAAAAACATTACCGTCTACTAGAGTTTCTTCACCATGTCTCATTGTTAATGTACCTGTACACTCGTAGAAGACATTTCCTTTATACGTATTCTGGCAAGATTTGTTTGAGATAATTTCGTGTTCTCCGTTGCATCTATCAAAATAATTATTCTCTACCAAGGTATTAGAGTTGGTACGTGAGAAGTGACTTGTACCAATTCGGAGTGTTTCGCCTCCGTTAGATCCAAGGTTTTGCCGAGGGCCAAAATAGTTGTGATCTATCTTATGGTTATTTTCTTGATGCACTTTATCGTTAAGACGAACAATCATAGTTACCCCTCTGTTTCTTTTGTTAGTGAGGTGGTTATGGTCTACACGGTTGTTTTTACCATAAATAGCAACCCAAGTATCAGCTTCATGACGCTCTGGGTTGTTAAAGTCGTCTATAACACATTCTGTTAATCGGCAGTTGCTTGCAAAAGTTTTGCTGTCTTTTTTAAATGAAATTACTTCTGTGGTTGGTGTAAACCCATTCTTAAAAACCAAACCACTTACTACCAAGTGATTTCCAGCAATACGCAAGTTAGAGGCACCTTCTAATAGCACCTTACCCTTCTCTTCTGCTGAAAGTGTAATAGGATTTTCTAATGTTCCTTCTGCTTCAAATAGCAATTCGGTATCTTGCCACACTCCATTTTTCAGAATAATGTGATCGCCAGGTTTGGCATTTGCTACAGCTTCATTAAACTCATCGATGGTTGAAACAACATTATCTTTTTCTGCAGGTGCATTACAAGAAACAAAGAGAAAAAGTAGCGCTAAAAGTCCGAGAAAAGTGTGATTTTTTGTTATCATGATCGATTTAATAAAATTGGTTAACCAGATTGGTTGACCAAATATATAGATATTCTCATGAAAGTAGCAAGTATTTTTATTAAAACTTTTTATTCTTAGGTAATAGATAAAAGAAATTTAATGCGTTCGTTATTGGTACAAACTAAAACGATATTAAAAATAACAGTACGCAGCATTTAAACTAAACCATTGAAGCCAGCACAAATAATAACTAAAAGTTACACTTGAAATGCTTTATCTCTATATTCTTTAGGGGTAATCTTATTGGCGCGCTTAAAGAGTCTATTAAAATAAGAACGACTTTCAAATCCGCTTTCCATAAATACATCTTTAATGCTTTTGGAAGGGTTTTGAAGTAAGCTTGATGCTAGTTTGATGCGTTCATTATTTATAAACTCTACAGGAGAAATGCCTAATTCGGTTTTAAAGACACGGTAGAAATGAGACTCACTCATATACGCTTTCTTACTCAACAATTCAACTGTAAGCGACTCTCTAATATTGGTACGTATATAATCTATTACAAATGCCAAACGATTGTTTGTAACCATAGATAATGTAGCATCTGTATATATTTTCTTAGAATTGGCTTGTAAGATGCGAACAATTAGTTCGCGAAGCATATTATTTACAAACATATCTTTAGAAGTGTGGTTTTCAGTAAATAAGAACAGTAACCGTTGTAAAATTTGATATATACCTACGTCGTTGGTAAAATGAAAATTATAATCTATCAACCCCCACTCCTTATTATTATGCTTGGGCATTGTTTCGTTCATTAACTGCAATACTTCTTTAATTTTGTCTTCGGCAATGGCCATAGCTAAACATCGCGTAGGGTTATCATGTTGTGCCTCTGGAAAGTCTATGCACATCATTTCATTAGCAGGTAAAATTAAAGACTCGCCGGGTAAAAAATCGAATGAATTATGATCTCTTAAATGCATTACTTTTTTTCCAACAAGCATACTTGCTAGCACCGGTTGATCAAATTTCAGAAGAACTTTATCTGCTTGTTTGTGTGTTTCAAAGACATGCATTGCAGCAGACTCTAATGTGTAAGAGGTTTGGTTTTCAACTAAGTTCTCAAGTTTCCTTTCGGTATAAAAGTGTTCTGGCAACCACATAAGCGAAATTAGTTTATTCTTACTTTTTAAGATTTACACCTATAAATATACAATTATTTGGCAGGATTTTTATGAGTTTAACACCTAATGATAGTATTGTTCAGTAGTATGATAGAATCGTTCAGATATCTAGCCTATATAACTTTTACTTTTAAAAAACAGTAATCCGAAGTTCAACTTATTGAACGTATTGTAAAACTTATTTACGCTAATTTAAAATACTAAAAATTATGAGCACTACAGAAAGTACAATAGCACAAGCTATTCAGAAACCCAAATTTAAAAACCAATATGAGAATTTTATCGGTGGAAAATGGACTTCTCCTGCCAAAGGGGAATATTTTGAGAATACGTCTCCAGTAGATGGAAAGAGTTTTACTAAAATTCCACGTTCTACTCAAGACGACATAGATGCTGCCATTGATGCTGCTTGGAAAGCTGCTCCAGAATGGAATAATTCTTCGGCAACTTTTAGAAGTAATTTATTGCTTAAAATAGCCGATATTATGGAGCAAAACTTAGAAGCCTTAGCTAGAGCCGAGACTTGGGATAATGGTAAAGCAGTAAGAGAAACAATGGCTGCAGATTTACCCTTGGCTATCGACCACTTTAGGTATTTTGCGGGTGTAATTCGCGCTGAAGAAGGGTCTGTAAGTGAGCTTGACGCCAATACTGTATGCCTTAATGTAACCGAACCACTAGGGGTTGTTGGGCAAATCATTCCTTGGAACTTCCCAATTCTTATGGCAACATGGAAAGTAGCTCCTGCCCTTGCTGCAGGTAATTGTGTTGTCTTGAAGCCTGCAGAACAAACACCCGTTGGTATTCTTATCCTCATGGAAATGATAGAAGATGTTTTACCAGCTGGCGTATTAAATATAGTTAACGGATTTGGAGCCGAAGCGGGAAAACCATTGGCATCTAGCCCTCGCATAAATAAAATTGCATTTACTGGAGAAACAACCACGGGTCAATTAATTATGCAATATGCTTCAAAAAACATCACTCCTGTAACGCTTGAATTAGGCGGTAAATCACCAAATATTTTCTTTGAAAGTATTATGGATGCAGACGATGATTTCTTTGATAAGTGCATAGAAGGAGCCGTAATGTTTGCATTAAATCAAGGAGAGGTTTGTACATGTCCGTCTAGAATTCTTATACAAGAAAACATTTATGATGCTTTTATAGAGCGTGTAATAGAACGTACAAAGGCTATAAAACTTGGCCATCCGTTAGCTTCAGATACCATGATGGGTGCACAGGCTTCTAATGACCAATATGAAAAAATCCTAAATTACATAGCTATTGGTAAAGAAGAAGGTTGTGAGGTTCTTACTGGAGGTGACGCAGCTTATAATGAAGGATTAGAAGGCGGATTTTATATTCAACCTACCCTGCTCAAAGGAAACAACAAGATGCGTGTGTTCCAAGAAGAAATTTTTGGCCCAGTTGCTTGCGTGACTACCTTTAAAGATGAAGCTGAAGCGATAGAAATTGCAAACGATACATTGTACGGATTAGGTGCGGGCGTATGGACCAGAGACAATCATCAGGCCTACAAAATACCAAGGGCGATAAAAGCGGGTAGAGTTTGGGTAAATAACTATCACAACTATCCTGCTCACGCACCATTTGGTGGATACAAAAAGTCTGGAATTGGTCGGGAAAACCACAAGATGATGTTAAACCACTACCGACACACCAAGAACATGCTTATCTCATACGATAAGAAAGCCATGGGGTTCTTTTAAGATGACAGAGCGTGTAAAAATAACCGAGAGAGCTGCAAAGATTATTGACCAATTGCGAGAGCGCCATGGGGAACTAATGTTTCATCAAAGTGGTGGTTGTTGTGATGGTTCTAGCCCAATGTGTCTAGAAAAAGGAGATTTACTGCTTAATGAGACAGATATTTGGTTAGGAAATATTCATGATTGTGACTTTTATATGTCTCAAGATCAATTTCAATATTGGCAGCATACTCAACTAACAGTAGACGTAACCACAGGAAGGGGTTCTAGCTTTTCGCTAGAAATCCCTCTTGGTTTACGTTTTATAATAAAATCTAGAATGTATACGCCCCAAGAACAGTTAAACTTACCTAAGATACGAACAGGAGACATACTGTAACCAAAATTATTGTAGATCTAACTTGTGAAAGAAATATAAATTAAGAATAATGCAATGGTAGTTTCAGCAATTAAAAACTAAATAAGTCCTAGATTTTCTAGAATATTGAGATGCTAATTACTTATTAAATGAGTTGTCATTAACAAATTTCGGTTTGTGTTGTTCAGAAACAGTCTCTTTTGAAAATCCGCTAGATGCTCTGGCAGTTTTGAAATCCAACACGATTGATTTACTTTTTTTAGACATTCAGATGCCCGAAATAAATGAGCCGATTTTGCCGAACTTATTGACAGCTCGAAGACCAAAATTATAGTTACCACGATCTATTAAGAATATGCTCTTAAAGGGTTTGAGCTAAATGCATTAAACTACTTATTAAAACCTATCACTTTTAATCGATTGACTAAGTGCCGTCGAAAGATTTCCGATTATATAGCAGCCATCTAATACCCATATGGTGATTAAATCCGCATACGATTTCCACAAGATTCAAGGAAAAGAAATCTTGTTTATTGAAAATAACTGTGGATATGCGCACTACCATTCAAAAAGTGGAAAAAGGCTGTTGTAATTATAACTATAGTAATATTTAATGTTTCAATGGCCTTTTCTTTATCATACCACCGCGTATGTCTTTTATGCTATTCATCACCATAAACGTGTTGGATTCAATTTTTTCGATTTCAGTGTTTAATTTGTTTAGCTCCAAACGCGTAATAACAGTATAAATAATATCTAGATCTCGAGCTGCTCCATCTTTTATATATCCACCTTGCCCCTTATAAATAGTAACACCCCTACCCAATTTATCGAGTATCATTTCTCTTATACGATTACTTTGAGAAGAAATAATGGTTACACCTATATACTCTTCAATACCCTCAATTACAAAGTCTAATGTTTTAGATGCCGCTATATATGTAATCATTGAGTAAAGCGCGATTTCAATAGAAAGTAAATAGGCTGCAAATGAAAATATCACAATATTAATAAGTATAATGATATCGCCAATTGTTGTTGAAAATCTACGACTCAAATAAATTGCGAGAATTTCGGTACCATCAATTACTGCACCACCTCTTATTGAAAGACCTATTCCCGCACCCAAGAAAAAACCACCAAAAACAGCTACTAATAAGTCGTCATTAGTAACGTTTGGAAATGGAACTATAGCAACACATAGCGCTAAACCAACAATTGCCAAAGCCGTTTTTATCGCAAAACGTTTGCCCATAATTTTATAGCCCAGGAGAATAAAAGGTAAGTTTACACCAATAATTAAAACGTATAATGGAATTTCTGTAATTGCCGCAAGTAGTAATGAAATTCCCGTAGCTCCTCCATCTATAAAATCATTTGTAAGTAAGAAGCCTTTAAAACCAAAGGATGCAGAAAAGATTCCTACGGTTATTAAAAGTAGGTTTTTAAAATTTCGCTTCCAAGCAATGATTAATTCACGAGATTGCTTTGCACGCTGATAACTGGAAGTTTCTTCATTAGAAGTCTTTTTTCCATTTAACAATTGCGTTGCTTTTATAAGTATGTTTTTTATGCTAGAATTCATGAAATACACAGTTTATACTACTAATAAAATAGTACTTTAGGTTATATACCAATATAATGAATATACATAGCTCTGGCCTCGTAAACTCATATAAAATTTAAAAAAACATAGCATTCCAATAACTGTTTACAAGAGCTATGCAAATTATACGATAAGGGTACGCGATTTGCCTGTTCAGGCTTAACCTTCGTAATTGTGAAACTCAGTAATTGTGATGTAGTAGCCGTCTGGATCTCTTAGCGAGAACTCCCTTTTCATCGAATTGGAATTTCCCTGAATTTCAGATTCAATTTGGGCACCTAAGCCTACTGCTTTTTGCATACATCGCTCTAAACTTTTTGTCCTGAAATATAGAATTAGCCCATTTCCTTTAAAATTCAATGGTTTCTCTAAAGTGGGATGGTCATGCGCTCCCCACTTATGAAGACATAGTAAAACCTCATTTTCTTCATTAACTAGAATATCAAACTCATCGCCCCCGTGTTTGCTTTTTACATCCAAACATGGCCTGATACCATTTTGAACTAGCTTCAACATCTTTTACAGCAATTATTGGGTCTAACTGGGTCATGTTAATAGATTACATTGTTGTCATTATTGTTTCTCATCTATCATTTGGTCCTTTTCCTTCAAATATTCTTTCGATACTTTTCTCAATTCTCAACTCTCTTGTTTTTGCTTGTTTAGCTGCTGAAAAGTACAGCAAATATCCTCTTTGTCGACCAGGCGTTAAGGCTTTAAAAGCTTTTTCTAACGCTAGATTATTACTAAATGCCGCTACCAGCTCGTTTGGTACTTCATATTCAGTAGTTTTTTTCATTGGCACTTTTAGGCCAGCTTTTTCAACTTCAACAGCCTCAAAGAGATAGGTTGTAATCAATTTCTCCTGATCACTTATTTCCTTTATATTTTTGAAACGTAACTGTCTAGCCGCCTGTACATTTTTAGTTTGCTGCACCAACAACTTATCGGAATCCTTTAGCAATACACCCTTATGAAATAGCAATGCACAATACTCCTTAAAACCATGAATAAGCACCACATTCCTATTTTTATAGGTGTAACATGGCTTTCCCCACTTAAATTCTTCTTTTAAATTGGTTGCGAGAACAATGTTACGTAGCAAAACATATTCCTGTTGCCACGTACTATCTTGAGCAAAAAAAGTTTCAATATCTCTTTCCATTCGTGCGTAGATCTAAAGTTTATTTTAACTATAGCTCAAGATACCTATTTATCATTGATTCTAAGCGGTCCCCTAATTAATCTGACTCAATTTGTGAGAATACATAAAACATTTCTGTTGCAATTTGCATGCTTCGCTCCTTGTACTTTTCAGCTTGTTGAGGCGTATTGTCAAACACTTTCGGATCTTCATACATTATCGGAATTCGCTTTTGAGCACCCGGAACAAACGGACATGCTTCATTGGCAGAGTCGCATGTCATCACAGCCGCAAAATCAGATTTCGGATTGAAATCATCATCTAGTTCTTTCGAGAATCCTATAATAGGATGCGTATTAGCTGCATATTTAATTCGATACACAGGGTTTTCACCTTCGGAAATCGCCTTAACTTCAAATCCCGAATTTTCAAGGGTCTCTGCAACCATCGGAAATAAAGCTGTGGCTTCAGTTCCCCCAGAATAACAAGACACATTATCTATGTTAAAATAACTTGCCATGGTCTGAGCCCACACTTGCGACAAATGACTTCTTCTAGAATTATGCGTGCATATAAAATTGATGCGGATTTTCGAGCCGTTGGAAACTTTCGCCTGGATAAACTCGGTAAGTGGTTGTAAGGCAACCTTGCGCTCTTCTAAAATTGTCTCAGTCTTTATATTCTCAATTACATCTTGAATATCCTGAAATAGCTCTAATTGGGTTAATTTCATTTGTATTATTTAAAGATTAACAACAGTTACCATCTGGTGAACAACATGGCTCATCACTTATATCGGCTAGTTGAAGCTTAGGCTTTTCAACAGGGATACCACACTGGTCTTTCGCCAAACAATCTGTTTTCTTTGTGGTTAAAAGAAAATTCGTTCCGTCAAAATCAAGTCCAAATTTCCCAATCGTATCACCTTGATACTCCACCTCTATTTCTAAATCTTCAATACCTAGCACCTTTTCTGAAAGCTCTATAATTTTAACCAATTTTTCTGGATGCAATCTGTGGTCGTAATCGTTAGCGTTCCATAGTTGAAAGTTTACAACTTCCTCCTTACGAACAGTACCGCCACAATCGATAAAGTTTTTTGTGATTTTCCCTACCTCCGTCACATGAAAATGATTGGGAACCAACTCCCCATTCGGCAACATAAACGCAATGGTTTCTAAGGTACTTAACTGCGATTTAATTTCAGATAATTTCATAAGCTATATTTTAATTAATATTTATTTATCGTTTTATTACGATTAAGTTATTCAAATTTTTTTAACAGCAACGCGCATCTTTTTCTAGATCCTGATCTAAAAACTGATTCATAACAGCTTTCATTTTAACCCACTGCTCTGTATCGATACAATAACAAACACTTGTACCCTCCACGTTTCCCTTAATTAAACCTAAAAGCTTTAATTCTTTAAGGTGCTGCGAAATGGTAGGTTGTGCTAGCCCAATTTCATCAACTAAGTCGCCACAAACACAACGTTCTATTTTAAAGAGATGTTCCAATATGGCAACCCGCGCAGGATGACCAAACACCTTGGAAATCAACGAAATTTCGTTTTGTCGGTCTGTAAATATTTCTGTTTTGGACAAGCCCATGATTACTTTATTATATCATTGCAATATTACGATTAATATACGTATTCGCAAAATGTTTTGCTTCTTTTAAATGAATTTATGCCGCAAAACTAATAATGTGCCTGCCCCACCCTACGTATTAAAACATAAAAAGTTGTAGAGCGTTCTTAGAAAATAATTATCAACCCGAAAAAACCAACTCGTACATATTGCCGTATATATTCATATCAGAGACCTGGTAACATCATTCACCAGATAGATAGACAATTTTCCCCGCAAAAGCCCATACCTTAATAGTATTGGGCTTTTATTTTATCGTACAAATACGTATCTTTTCAAAAAGAAAGAACAAATGAAAATACATGGGTTATGGCTTTGCTGTCTAATTATTTTTATAGGCTGTAATGCTCCTAAGAAAAAAGAAGATGTAGCGCTTTCCGAAGCACCAAAAAGAACCTACTCCACAGTAAAAGTAGTAGACAATCTTAGCAATCCGTGGGGGATGACATGGCTTCCAGATGGCAGTATGCTGATTACCGAAAAAAGTGGTGATCTTATTCATTTTAAAAATGGGCAAAAAATAAACATCGCTAATGTTCCTGATGTGTATAATCGCGGACAAGGAGGTTTGCTAGACATAGAACTTCATCCTAATTATGCCGAAAATGGTTGGATTTATTTCACCTATGCTTCTCAAGATGGCGACGGCAAAGGTGGTAACACCAAGCTTAGTCGTGCAAAACTTGAGAACGACGCTCTGGTGCAACTTGAAGACCTTTACAAAGCAACTCCAAATACTACACGAGGGCAACATTTTGGTTCGCGTATAGAATTCGACACAGAAGGCTTTCTCTATTTCTCAATTGGCGAACGTGGTAACCGCGATGTAAATCCGCAAGACATCACCCGCGATGGTGGCAAAATATACCGTCTAAATGACGACGGAACTGTACCTAAAGACAATCCATTTGTTGGCAAAGAAGGAATCGATGCCATTTACACCTACGGCAATAGAAATCCGCAAGGAATGGCGCTTCATCCAACAACAGCTAAGGTATGGATACATGAACATGGTCCAAAAGGAGGTGATGAGATAAATATCATTGAAAAAGGTGCCAATTATGGCTGGCCCGTGATTAGCTACGGGGTAAATTATAGCGGTTCATCATTCACAGAAATTACCGAAAAAGAAGGAATGAAACAACCCGTTTATTACTGGGTACCCTCTATTGCTCCCTGCGGTATGGACTTTGTAACAAGCGACATATACCCAGATTGGAAAGGACACTTGCTAGTAGGGTCATTGAAATTTAATTATGTAGAGCTTGTAAAACTGAAAGGTGATAAGGTTATAGACCGAGAGAAAATCGCCGAAGGTATTGGCCGTGTTCGTAATGTAAAAGAGGCGCCAGACGGTTACATCTATATTGCCGTTGAAGGTGATGGAATTTACAAAGTAGTCCCAAATTAATGCAAGACAATATTCATCAACCAGAAGAGTTCTTCAAAATATAAACAAAAAGAACATGAAAAAAACCATCCTAATCAGTATAACAGCGCTTACAATTTTTGCGTGTAAAAATTCAGAAAAAAAGGAACGTATAAAAATAGGAAGTGTTCAAGTTTCAGAAAATACACAACAAAAAACACCATTGCAAGAGAGCTTAGATCGCGGGGGCTTGGTGTACACAGATTTTTGTATGCAATGTCACCTGGCTAACGGCGCAGGTATTCCTGGTAATTTTCCTCCATTAGCCAACTCTAATTGGCTTACAGACAAGCTCGAAGAAAGTATTCGTGGTGTAAAATATGGACAAAGTGGTGAAATTGTTGTAAATGGGGTAACGTATAATGGTGTTATGGCACCCATGGGGCTAAGCAATCAGGAAGTAGCAGATGTTATGAATTATGTAATGAATAACTGGGGGAACACCCAAGAAACAATGCTAACCGAAGCAGACGTAGCAAAGATTGAAGAATAACTAGTTCTCACTACCACACGTCGGTAGATTTTCTACCTTTGTACTAAACTAAAACGTATGCTTATAATCGGGATTGGAGGTGGTACAGGAAGCGGTAAAACAACCGTAGTACAGCAAATTGTGGAGCAACTGCCAGAAGGTGAAGTCTGTGTTATTTCTCAAGACAGTTACTATAAAGACACAAGCCATCTACCTTACGAAGATCGAGTGAAAATTAATTTTGATCACCCAAACTCTATCGATTTTGCCTTATTGGTTCAACATTTAGAAGAACTTAGAAAGGGACAGTCTTTCGAGCAGCCCGTATACAGTTTTGTAGAACATAATCGTACAAAAGAAACGGTCACCACCCACCCAAAAAAGGTGATTATTGTAGAAGGAATTCTTATATTAACCCATCCGGAGATTCGAGAGCTATTCGATATTAAAGTGTTTGTACATGCAGATAGTGACGAGCGTTTAATACGCAGGTTAAAACGAGACATAGCAGAGCGAGGGCGTGATTTAGACGAGGTATTAACCCGATATCAAGGCACACTAAAACCCATGCATCTGCAATTCATAGAACCTTCAAAAGAGTTTGCAGATATTATAATACCCAATAACCGGTATAATACTGTAGCCGTAGATGTAATACGTAAAATCGTTCAGCAAAAATTAGTCTAATGAAGTGGTCAGAGCTTAAACAGAAACGCTGGTTTAAGATTATGGGAAGTACCTATGTGCTTATCATTGTGCTTTTTATTATATGGATGTTTTTCTTTGACACCAATTCATATTTTATACACAAAGAACTCGATGACGATATAAAAGCATTAGAACAAAACAAAGAATTCTATCAAAAGGAAATAGATAAAGACAAAATCTTTCTCGAAAAAATGAAAGATAGCAACGAAATTGAAAAGTTTGCTCGAGAAAAATACTTTCTGAAAAAAGAAGGCGAAGATATTTTTATCATCGAAAATGAAGATAGCATTCAACAACCCTAACAACGTAGCTAGTACCGCAAGTAAGATGAGTAATTCACTATACAACGATTTTGAACCCGTTTCTGCAAAGCAATGGAAGCAAAAAATACAGGTAGATCTTAAAGGAGCCGACTACAACGATACGCTAGTTTGGCAAAGCTTAGAAGGAATACATGTACGTCCAACGTATCACGCAGACGATAGCGACACAAACGCGTTAACCATTCCAGGACACCCTCTTCATTGGGACATTACCCAACACGTTTTTATAGACGATGCTAGTATCGCAAACCATTTGGCTATAGATGCTTTGGAAAAAGGTGCCGAGGCAATTTTCTTTACTGCGGAAACTTCCTTTGACAAAGAAACGGTTTTTGCAAATTTCCCTTTTGAAAAAGCTACCATTTATTTTGATCTGAAATTTTTAGATCAGGATTTTCTGAAACAATTAATGGCCTTTCTGAAAACCAAAAAAGCCTCAGTATACTACAATATAGATATACTAGGTAATCTAATTGAAACTGGAAATTGGTTTCAAAATCTTAGCAAGGACCATGAAATTTTAGATGCGCTGTACCAAAAGCATAGTACAGAGCATTTGCTTTCTGTAAACACAGCAGTGTATCAAAATGCGGGTGCTACTATGGTGCAGCAATTGGCCTACGGTCTCGCGCACGCCAATGAATATTTAAATCATTTTAAGACTTCCGCAAATAAAACAGGTCTTCAAATTACCTTTACCATTGCTACAGGTTCTAACTATTTCTTCGAAATCTCAAAAATTAGAGCTCTGCGCATTCTGTACGCAGCACTGGCCAAAGAATATGACGTAGAACAAACATGTCACGTAATTGCCTCACCTTCTAAAAGAAATAAAACGTTATACGATTATAACGTAAACATGTTACGCACCACCACAGAGACTATGAGTGCGGTACTTGGAGGCGCTAATGCCGTTAGCAATCTTCCATACGATGCCTTGTACCATAAAAGCAACGAATTTGGCGAACGTATTTCTCGTAATCAACTTTTAGTGCTTAAGAAGGAAAGTTATTTCGATGTCGTTTCAAATCCAGCAGATGGTAGTTATTATATTGAAAGCTTAACCCAACAGCTCGCTGCCAAAGCACTTGAGCTATTCAAGAGTATTGAAAAGGGCGGCGGACTTCTAGCACAATTAAAAGAAGGAACTATTCAGAAAAAAATAAAAGAAAGCGCATATAAAGAACAACAATGGTTCAATGAAGGAAAATTAGTCTTGCTAGGAACAAACAAATATCCTAATACCGCAGACCAAATGAAGCATGATTTGGAGTTATACCCTTTCGTAAAAACCAATATTCGAAAAACAGAAATCGCTCCACTTATTTCAAAGAGACTTTCAGAAAAAGTAGAACAAGAACGCCTAGACAATGAAAAAGAGTAGACATCGTATTGCTATTGCATTTTTTGCTTGTCTCTGCATGAGTTGTTTGCAGGTTGGCAATGAGCTTATCTCATGGACAGACCAGACCAAAGATGATGAAGCGATAGGCAAATATCATTTCTTAGAAGATTCTGGAATTAAAGTTTTCTTACCCACTATTTTTGAAGAGAAGTCGCTGTATGAATTTCAGAAAATCCTCAAAAAAAATTTAACGCCTGAACTGGCCACGATAGAAATAAATAGACTCAACAAATTAAAAGATGCCGAAGGTGAACTCTATGTATTTTACGACGCAGCATCTAAAGCAACAGTTACCGTTAACAGTGTTCCATTTCAGCCTATGTCGCGCCAAGATGCCCAATATTTTCTTGGTATGATACGGCAACAGATGGAACTTGGTTTAGAAGAACATCCCGTAACCGTAGAAAAAATTGCATCGCAATACAAAGGAAAATCAGATGACTATGTATTTAAATGTGTTTACAAGTTTACAAACACCGCAGAAAACTTTGAAAACTACAGTACTACCTTTTTTATAACGCATAATCTTCAAACGGTATTTATTAATCTAAGCTCAGGGTTTAATGCACATTTCGACCCATATGCCCTTAAAACAATCATGTAATGAGCAGAAAAGACCTTCAGAACCTAACCATAAGCAATACCCATAGCGCAAAGCAGACGTCATCTAGTGAGGTTTTTCAGACAGCTGAAGATATAGATGTTAAGAAAACATATTCAAAAGAAGATGTTGAAAATCTAGACCACCTCAACTTTGTGGCTGGAATTGCTCCTAACCTTCGTGGCCCCTACTCCACAATGTATGTTCGCAGACCCTGGACCATTCGGCAATATGCAGGGTTTTCTACGGCAGAAGATAGCAATGCTTTTTATCGTAGAAATCTAGCAGCAGGGCAAAAAGGTCTTTCAGTTGCATTCGATTTGGCAACACATCGTGGGTATGATAGTGATCACGAACGTGTGGTAGGCGATGTGGGGAAAGCTGGCGTTGCCATAGATAGTGTAGAAGACATGAAGATTCTGTTTGACCAGATTCCGCTAGATAAAATGAGCGTCTCTATGACCATGAACGGCGCTGTATTACCCATTATGGCATTTTATATTGTCGCTGCCCAAGAACAAGGCATTACTCCTGAGGCGCTAGCTGGCACCATTCAAAATGATATTTTAAAAGAATTCATGGTGCGCAATACCTACATATATCCTCCTACCCCTTCTATGAAAATCATTAGTGATATTTTTGAGTTTACTTCGGAAAAGATGCCGAAATTCAACAGTATTTCTATTTCTGGCTATCATATGCAAGAAGCTGGTGCTACCTGCGACATTGAGTTAGCGTACACTCTTGCCGACGGACTAGAATACATACGTACGGGTATTGCGGCTGGCATGGACATAGATACCTTTGCCCCTCGCCTTTCGTTTTTCTGGGCAATTGGTATGAATCATTTTATGGAAATCGCCAAAATGAGAGCCGCTCGAATGCTTTGGGCAAAAATGGTTAAGCAATTTCATCCAAAAAATGCAAAATCTCTAGCGCTACGTACCCATTGCCAAACTAGTGGTTGGAGTCTTACAGCACAAGACCCATTTAACAATGTAGCCAGAACTACCATAGAAGCTGCTGCTGCTGCTTTTGGAGGTACTCAGAGTTTACACACCAATGCCTTAGACGAAGCCATTGCACTTCCAACCGATTTTTCTGCGCGAATTGCGAGAAACACACAAATATATTTGCAAGAAGAAACACAAATAAACAAAACGGTAGATCCTTGGGCAGGTAGTTTTTATGTGGAAAGTTTAACTCATGACATTGCAGAAAAAGCATGGAAGCTCATCGAAGAAGTTGAGGAATTGGGAGGCATGACCAAAGCGATTGAAGCAGGAATACCAAAACTGAGAATTGAGGAAGCCGCTGCGCGAAAGCAGGCTAGAATAGACGGCGGACAAGATATTATTGTAGGAGTTAATAAATATCAACTCGAGAAAGAAGATCCGCTTCAAATTTTAGATGTAGACAATCAGTTAGTGCGAAAAGGGCAAATGGAACGCTTGGAAAAAATTAAAGCAACACGTGATACAGCTAAAGTTTCCGAAGCACTAAAAAGTTTAACCCACTGCGCTCAAACAGGTGAAGGAAATTTATTAGCTTTAGCAGTAGATGCAGCGCGAGAAAGAGCTACACTTGGAGAAATAAGTGAAGCTCTAGAGACTGTATTTGGGAGATACAAAGCACAAATTAAATCGTTTAGCGGCGTGTATAGTAAGGAAATAAAGAAAGATCCACAATTTGAAAAAGCGCGAGCACTGGCTAATCAGTTTGCCGAACAGGAAGGGCGTAGACCTAGAATTATGATTGCCAAAATGGGGCAAGATGGTCATGACCGTGGTGCAAAAGTAGTAGCGACAGGCTATGCCGATGTAGGTTTTGATGTTGATATTGGTCCGTTGTTTCAAACCCCTAAAGAAGCGGCGCAACAAGCTGTAGAAAATGATGTACATATTCTAGGAGTCTCTTCATTAGCAGCCGGTCATAAAACACTGGTGCCACAGGTAATTGAAGAAATGAAAAAACTAGGGCGTGAAGATATAATGGTGATTGTGGGAGGTGTAATTCCACCACAAGACTATGAGTTTTTGTTCGATGCTGGGGCTGTTGCTGTATTTGGACCAGGCACTAAAATTAGTGATGCTGCCATTGCTATTTTAGAGATTCTCATTGGGTCTTAAGTAGCTATTTATGAGCAAGTACAATATAACTACAAAACGTCTAGGACTTCGTAATTGGCTGCCCAGCGATGAAGCTCCATTCATTGAAATGTGTCAAGACCCGGCGGTTATGGAACACTTTCCATCTACACTCACCCCTACCGAGACTTTAGATCTTATACATAAATTAAAAAATCATTATAACGAATTTGGTTATACTTATTTTGCCGTAGAGGTATTAGACACTAAAGAGTTTATAGGCTTTACAGGCTTAAAAAATCAATTTTGGGAAAGTGAATACACACCTTGTATAGATATTGGGTATCGGCTTAAAAAATCTGCTTGGGGAAAAGGATATGCTACGGAAGCAGCACAGGCATGCCTACAAAATGCAAGTTTAAAATTCGGTATTGAAGAGGTCTTGAGCTTTACAACAGATACTAATACTGCTTCAGAACTAGTGATGAAAAAAATTGGAATGCACTACGTAGGCACCGTGCAACATCCTGCCATTGTTGGAGATAAGAGATTTAAGCATTGTGTGGTGTATAGCACACTTAATCGCTAGCTAGTAACTCAATGCCATCTTCTTTAATTAGAATTTGTTTGTCTTTATATAAACTACCTATGGCTTTTTTAAAAGATTTTTTACTGAGACCCAATTCATTTTTAATAGTTTCTGGATCGCTTTTGTCGTGTAAGGGTAAGAAACCACCAGCCGCTTTTAATTCGTCTAAAACATAGTTGGCGTTGGGTTCTATGCTTCGGTACCCAGGATGTTGTAGCACCAAATCTATTTTATTATCGTTTCGAATTTTCTTTACATACGCCTTCATGCGGTCACCAGTACGAATGTCTTCAAAAATATCTGCTTCGTATATAAGTCCGTGATGCTTTCCATTTACAATAGCGTTGGCTCCTTTTTCAGTTAAATGCGTCACCAAAATATCTACTTCCTCAAATTTATCAATGGCTAAGTTTTCGTTAGAAAGGTACTTATTTGTTTTACTAGACCCCACCAAACGTTGTGTTTGCTCATCTAAATATAAATAGACAATGTACCAATTACCCACTTTCATTGGGCGCGCTTGCTCTTTAAAAGGTACAAACAGTTGCTTCTGTACTCCCCAATCCATGAAGGCACCATATTCATTTACATCGGCGCAGTGTAAGTATCCAAATGTATTTAAAGTAAGGTACGGGGTTAAGGTGGTAGCCACTGGCCGCTCATCATAATCTAAGTACACAAAGGCATTTACCTCATCACCAATTTCAAACGTTTCTGGCTTGTATCTGTGTGGCAAAAGCACTTCGTCTTGTTCAGAATTACCTAAATACAGACCGGGTTCTGTTTCTCTTAAAATGTTAAGTACTTGATATTCTCCTAGTTTCAGCATAATGTAGCAAAGGTACAATTTAACAGTAGGTTTTACGTTAAGAGGACTACAAAACAACCTAATTTCCTCGTTAAATATATGGCCAAAACTATTACCTCACATTTCCCCGGTGTACTCGAAGTAAAAGATTTTTATCAAAATGACGCAGCAGACGTGTATCTCTATGAAAAGTTTGCCGTGGTAGAAGTAAAAGAAGGACAAACACTCTCTTATGTCAACGGTTTTACCTTGCTAGTAAAAGGATTGAAAATTAATGGCGCAAAGCCATGGATTTACATTTCAAACCGTGTGAACTCCTATTCTGTAGTGCCTACAGATTACAAATACTTAAACAAGGTACCTACTTTAAAAGGATTGGCAATTGTAAGTGCCGAAAAGTCTGAATTAAACAATGCCCACTTAGAAAAAGCTTTTTTTAAGAAGCCATTTAAAATTGTAGATTCTTTAGACAGCGCGTTGGCCTGGGGTACTGAAATCTTAGCAGAGTCTAAGCAATAAATTTAAAATACGATAGTAAGATTTTATCATTTACTTCGGAAGGAGTAAATACCTCTAAAATTTTAGGCTGGTCTGAATTTGCAAAAAAGTTATTTAGCTTACTACTAAGCTCTTCTTCTGTTGCAGCTCTACTGTACTCAAATTTGTACAATTTACTCAACTCTTTTGCGGTTAGCGAATGATTTGTTTCGAAAAAGGTGCTAAAATGAGCTTCGTTCTTTTCTCCTGGTAAAATTCTGAAAATTCCTCCCCCACTATTGTTCACGATAATAATTCTGAAGCTAGGTGGAATGTAGTTATTCCAAAGCGCATTACTATCGTAGAAAAAGCTTAAATCGCCTGTTACAAGAAGCGTTGGTTGCTGATTTACCACTGCCGCGCCTATTGCTGTACTAGTGCTGCCATCAATACCACTCGTGCCTCGGTTACAGAAAACATCTATAGACTGAGCTATATTGAAGAGCTGAGCGTACCGAATCGTAGCACTGTTAGCCAATTGCAATTGAAAATTGGCTGGGATGTTTTTGAAGATTTTAGCAAACACCTTAAAGTCTGAAAAAGGAATCTTTTCTTCGTAAACAGCATGTTGTGCTAACCTATGTTTTCGAACCGATAGCCAATGGGCTTGATAATCACTCGCCACTGATGTTGCTTTACTTTCCAATAGCTTTAAGAATCCGTTAGGCGTGTTTCGGTGGTGATATGTTAATGCAAAATAGGTGTCATATGCTTTTTTAGGGTCTATATGCCAATGTATGTTTGGTTGAAATTTTCTAAGAAAAGCCTTTATTCTTTTACTCACTATCATCCCGCCAAAGGTTAGTAAGACTTCTGGTTGCAACGCCTTCAATTCAGTTTCAGTAAGTGATGAAATTAACTGATCTATCGCCGGAACAAAGTGGTGATTATGCAAATTACTTGTTGTTTCAGTAAACACTAAAACACTAGGATCTTTGGCCAAAAATTCGATATATTTTTCTTCAATACTATTTGGGGCTAGTACACCAACCAACACCATTTTTTTTGAAGATGTATTCCACGATTTCAAAAAAGTATCTAAGGTATTTTCTTCTAAATTTTCAGCAATAAAAGCACGAGCAGATACATGTTGTGGCCTTATGGATAAATCGTTTATAGTTTCATATAAAGGTTCAGAAAATGGAACATTAATATGTACGGGGCCTTTTAATTCTATCGCTGTATTTAAAGCTATATTAATTTCGGTCTCATTATAAACTTGATGGGCTTCCCCCTCTTTACAGTTGGCAGCATATAATACGTGGTCTCCGTACACGTTTTCTTGCTGAATAGTTTGTCCATCTCCAATTTCAACCAATTCGGGCGGGCGGTCTGCAGAAAGAATAACCAATGGAATATCACTATAAAAAGCTTCAGCGACGGCAGGAAAATAGTTTAAAAGTGCAGAACCAGATGTACATACAAGCGCAACGGGTTGTTGCAGCTGTTGCGCCATACCTAAAGCAAAAAATGCTGCACAACGTTCATCTACAATACTGAAATTTTTAAAATCTGGATATTCTGTAAAACCAATGGTAAGGGGCGCATTTCTCGAGCCTGGAGAGATTACAATTTTGTTAATCCCTTTGGCAAGGCACAATTGGGTGACCGTTTGAGAAAGGAGCTTGTTGCTAAACTTCATTACTACAAAGGTACAAACCGAGAATTGATTTTTAAAGAAGCGGCTGTAATACTTTAGCTATGGTTTGAAGCTTGTTGTGTGTTTCGTCCCACTCTGCCTCAGGATTAGAATCTATTGTAATACCACCACCCGCATAGAGTGTTGCCTCACTATCATTAATGGCCATACAACGTAGGTTTACAAACAGTTTTGAATGTCGCTGCATTTCGCCCACTGGGCCTAAAAATCCGGCGTAAAAAGAGCGGTTATAATTTTCGTGTTGGGTTATAAATTGCATAGCTACGCTTCGGGGCGTTCCGCAAATTGCAGGTGTTGGATGCAATGCTTTTGCCAGCTGCATTAATGTTGCTTTATTAGTATTTAGAACACCGCTAATATCGGTTTTTAAATGTGCTAGGTTCCCAGCAATATGAGTTTTCGTTTTTGAAACTTTTAAAACAGCTGTCTTATTTTCTAAACAATCTATAATAGCATCTGTCACCCATTGTTGTTCCAATTTCTCTTTTACACTCCATTGAATCATCATTTTGTCATCAATTCGCTGCGTTCCGGCCAGCGCCATTGTACTAAAATTACGCTGATTGGTTTGTAGTAGCAATTCGGGGGTTGCGCCACACCAAATTCCGGTATCAGGGTGATACCAAACATACCTAAACGCGTCTTCATATTGGGAGAAAAGAGAAGTGCATAACGTTGTTAGGTTAAAGTTTTGAACGGCCAGTTTCTTTTCGCGTGAAACAACAATCTTATGAACGTGTTCAGAATTAATTTTTTTTATTGCATTGGCAACCATGTTCATATACCGCTCTTTTTCGGTAGTATTTTCTGAAAAGGAAACTGAATCTATAGGATGTTGCTCAATTTCATTCGTGGTCACTTCGTGCACATCACAATTTTTGTACAAAATTTGAAACACGACATCATTTAAATTGAAAGGTGCCAATACAAAACTTTCCTCGTCAAAATTCTCTGCCAGGTAGCTAGCATTTTCTTTCTGAAATGCGCCTTTCAAACTAGGTTCGTCTGGAAGCGAAAACAGAACAAACGGAATTTTCTTTTTATAATGGTCTGCAGCCTTTTCAAAAAGTTGAGAGTATTCCATGGGGGAGATTGTTTAACAATGATGGTGTTTATAGTGTGATAGTTTTTTACTAGGTGTTTAAATTACGTTTGGTTGCGCAGGGCCAGCGTTGTTAGTTTTACCAAAGAAACTAATTGGTCGTCTTCATTTACAATTCTAATTTGCCATAATTGGGTTGTGCGTCCCTGATGCACAACCTTAGCGTGAGCGTAAACAAAACCCTCTCTCACTCCCTTTACATGATTGGCGGCAATTTCTATTCCCCTAATCGCAACATCTTTTGTATTTAAAAAGAGCATCGCAGCAGCACTTCCAACACTTTCTGCTAAGGCCACAGATGCCCCACCATGTAATACGCCATCGGGCTGATGTACACGAGAATTAACGGGCATTTTGGCAACAACAGTATCCTGTGAGATATCAACAAACTCTATGGCGAGTGTTTCCATCAATGTGTTTTTACACATTTTATTAAGTACTAAAAGTGTTTCTTCTCTAGTTTGCTTCATTTCAATTAAATTACCTTTGTAAAAATACAAAACAAGGTGCAAAATGGCTTTAGAAAAAACTGCAAAATATAGTTCCACAAATACATACACAACCTGTAATAAAATGCAAGCTACAACAAAAAATGTGTGGTTGGTGTTTCATGGGATGGGTTATTTAAGTAAGTATTTTGCGCGCTATTTTACGCATTTAGATCCGGCCGAAAATTTTATTATTATTCCTCAAGCTCCGTCTAAATATTATATAGGTCCTTCTTTTAAACATGTTGGTGCCTCATGGCTTACCAGAGAAAACACTGTACAGGAAACAGAAAATGTTCTAAACTATGTAGATGCTGTTTGGAAAGCTGAAAAACCATCTAAAATGCCTCAATTTATTGTGCTAGGGTATTCACAAGGTGTATCTATAGCAATGCGATGGTTAGCAAAACGTAGTATTTCTTGTGACGCCCTACTATTGCATAGTGGGGGAATTCCAAAAGAATTGAACGCTTCACATTTTAAACATCTCCCCAATCATTGTAAGGTAACCTACCTATATGGAGATAAAGATGAATATATTACAGAAGCAAAGAAAACAGAACAAACGTTGAAGAGTGACGCCATTTTTGGAACAAAACTTTCCGTAGAAGTTTTTAAAGGAATTCATGAGGTCAATACAGCATTCATCAAAGAATTTGCAGAAAAATAGCAACTAGGTGTGCATTTCGTCGATTTTATTTGCATTTGAGCAAATAATGCTTTTTATTTACTAATAATTGTAAGAAAAATCGCAACCACCCAATGAAAAAGCTCCTACTTACCCCCGTATTATTGCTCTTTTGTATAGTGCTCACAGCACAAGTGAGTCAAAAAGAGAAACAAGCACTTATCGATTTTTATATTGCCACAAATGGCGAAAAATGGAATCAATCATGGGACTTAAATACTGATGTTTCAGAATGGCAAGGTGTTACTGTAAAAGACAATCATGTAACTGGCATTAGCCTTTTGTTTAATAATATTACTGGTGAGCTTCCAAGCTCTTTAGGTGATTTATCGAAATTACGAACCTTAGAATTGTCTTTCAACAACATCGAGGGCGCTCTTCCAGCAAGTATTGGAATGTTATCTAACTTAGAAGTATTGGCTTTTAATGGTAATTCTTTATCGGGTGAGCTTCCAGCTACTTTGGGTAACTTAACAAAGTTGAAGCAACTACATCTTAGTAGTAATACATTCTCTGGTGTGGTACCAAGTTCATTAAACGCATTAACCAACTTAGAAATTTTTAATGTGTTTGACAACGATCTTAAAGGTGACTTGCCTGTGCAATTGGCAAACAACCGTAACTTAAAAGAATTAATGATAGCCGAAAACGGCTTTACAAATACAGAGATGTTTTCTATCGTGTTACTTTCTAATTCTGGTATGGTAGATTTAGAAAAGAACTTTATTGTTCCACCGGCAAAGAGTGTTATTGCTATTGAAACAAGTGACGATGATAATTAGAATGCGATTAAAATTGGTTTAATCAAAAAATGGGCTTCTTCTTAAAGGAAGCCTTTTTTTATGTCGTACGTTTTCCGAAGAAAAAAATCATAACCCCACCCGTTATAAACATAAGTATGCTATACACCGCTGGTGCAATCGCTAAGGCAGAATTTTGTAATAACACCACTGCAATTGTAATAGCTAAGGTTCCATTCTGAATTCCAGATTCTATAGCGATAGAAATTGCAGCTTCTTTTCTAAGTCGGAGTAATTTTGCAGAATAATATCCTATAGCCATGGTTATTACATTTAACAATAAGGTAGCAGCTCCTGCCTGATTAAGATAATCGGTAACATTTGCGCGCTCTTTCACTACCAACCCTACAATAATTAATGCTAGTACAATTCCAGAAGCTATTCGTACTGGACGACCCATACGCTCTGCAAAGCTGGTTTTAAAACGTCGAATCATCATTCCAATACCAATGGGTATCACAACTATAACAAATATTTGCGCAATCATTGCGAATATATTAAGCTCAATTTCTTGGCTAGTACCTAAAAAATATTCAAGTGAGAATAACACTATAAAAGGAATGGTGATAATAGTTATTAAGCTACTTATTGCCGTTAAACTAACCGATAATGCCAAGTCACCTTTTGCCATAAACGAAATTAGGTTAGAAGTTGGCCCCCCAGGGCAAGCCGCAAGAATCATAATACCTACAGCAATTTCGGGTGTAGAAGTAATCGTAACGGCTATTAGTAAACCAATAAGCGGTAACAATAGTAACTGATTAAAGAGTCCGAGAAAAATGGCTTTTGGATACAGTACGATTCGTTTAAAATCTTCGGTACGTAATGACAGCCCCATACCTAACATAATTACAAATAAAGCTCCGCCTAAAATAATAGTTGATAAATTATCCATATCCATTTATTTAAACTTAAAGATATACTAAAATTTCCGAAGCGAAATCAGAACAACGGCAACCCTTACTTTCATTGTAAAGTTGTACCTTGTAACTTCTAAATAATTGCAATCATGAAGTTTACTTTTACCTTAATAGCTCTTGTGATCACTGCCAGTTCATTTGCTCAGTTCACTTTTCAAAATCCTATAAACAATACCCAAAATGTTTCTAATAGACAGGCGGTAGTACCTATTGTAGCCGATATTTCATATCAAGGTTACGATGAGACCCAAGCTTATTTTGGTGAAGGTGAATATGAGATTTTTCTAGATAATGTTAATGGCGTTTTAGACAAGCCTATCATTATTTTAGACGGTTTCGACCCTGGTGATGCCAGAGATATTAACGGACTGTATAACAGTTTCTCGTTTGGCGGACAAAATTTGGCTGATATTGTTAGAGATGAAGGGTTTGATATTGTAATACTTAATGCACCACAATATACCACAGGAGGCAAAACTATAGATGGTGGTGCAGACTACATACAACGTAATGCCATGGTATTGGTAGCATTAATCGAAGAAATTAACGCACAAAAAGTAGGTAGTGAACAACTAGTAGTACTAGGGCCTAGTATGGGCGGACTTATAGCACGCTATGGTTTATCGTATATGGAGCAAAACAGTTTAGTGCACGATACACGATTGTATATTTCTTTTGACTCGCCTCATAAAGGTGCCAACATACCCATTAGCTTACAATACCTTATAAATTATTTAGCAGAAGAGTTTAGCGACGCGCAGGCGCAGGCAATTGTAGATACTGTACTAAACTCCCCTGCAGCTAAAGAAATGCTGTACGATCATTTATTAGGGCATTTATTGGCAGGTTCGCCTACACAACAAGACCCTACGAAGCTTTTGCCTGCTGGCGCACCAGATTTTAGAGATGCCTTTCAAGCAGAATTAGACGCTTTAGGGTTTCCGCAAGATGTTAGAAATGTAGCTATGATTAACGGAACTGACAATGGTACAACCGTAGGCATGCCAGGAATGCAAGTTGTAGAAACAACCCTCGATATTACTACAGGTGTTACGGCCGACTTAACATTACATTTTACGCCTGAAGCCAATCAAACTATAAACGTAACTACGTTCTCCACCTTTATTGTTGGTATTCCAACAGGTACTTTTGAAGCCGATGCCCAGTCAGGCACTGTTGCGGGTGTTGATGCTGCACCAGGTGGGTTATCACTTATTTCTAACGCGCTTGGCGGTGGCGGTGGCAATCCTGTAATTCAAGATTTTGTTGATGCATTAGACCAAGATGAGTTTTCTTTTATTCCAACTATAAGTGCATTAGCGCTAGAGAGTGAAGACAATTGGTATGCTACGCCAGACCTAAACGACTCCCCTTTTGTAGCTACACATATACCTTCAACCAACGAACGCCATGTACAGCCTACTACTCAAAATATACTTTTTGCATTGAGCGAAATTAGACAAGTACCTTTAGGTGTAAACGATGTTTCAATAAAAAGCCGTTTTCAGCTTAAGCAGAATCCTGTGACGAAAACAGCTATAGACGTTTTAGTGAACACACCCGCCACTAACGGTACCTTATCTGTGGTAATTTACAATCAGTTAGGGCAGGCATTACTACAACAGACTTCGGAAATTTCCTCGAATGAAATTTCGATAGCCCATACCCTATCGGCTGGATTCTATTTTATTACGCTTAGCGATGCTAATGGATCTCAAACACTGAAGTTTTTAGTCAAATAAGTACTGTATTGATGAACATTATATTTAAGCGCGTACCGACCCATCAGGTAGACTTTATTAATTTGGTTAAACAATTAGATACTACTTTGGCAGAAACCGATGGAGACGAGCACGAGTTTTACCATCAGTTTAATGGTTTAGATACGCTTAAACATAGACTGGTAGGTTACCATGAGGAGATACCAGTTGCCATAGGTGCAATTAAAGAACTAACACCAACCTGTGTAGAAGTAAAACGTATGTTTACTGTACCTGAATATCGAGGCCAAGGAATAGGTTCTCGGCTGCTTACCGAGTTAGAATTGTGGGCAAAAGAGTTAGATTATGAGAAATCTGCCTTAGAGACTGGAAAAAGACAGCCCGACGCCATTGCATTGTACGAAAAGAATGGCTATGCTCGAATTCAAAACTATGGGCAATATAAAGGCCAAGAGAACAGTGTTTGTTTCGAAAAGTTGCTCTAGTTATTTTGAAGTACGCACTAACTAAATTTCACGGTCTGTAAATAGGATGTCAAGCGTTTTTTTTATAAAATAATTCCATCCTTCTACCCCACTTTCTCGTTCAAATTCTGGAATGTTTTCAGGATAAGGTTCTAGTACTTCTGAAGTTAATTTTAACGTTGTTTTATTGTTTTCTTCGGAAAGTTCCCAATGGGTTACACTTTTTCCTTTGTACCCGTCGAAAGTCCATTGGTACGAAATTTTTTGCTTCGGAATTACTTCAGTTACCTTCCAGATATGCGGATAAACTCTATCTTCAACCGAAACCGTAAAACGGGTTTCAAAGCCTACTTTAGGTTTAAAACTACTCAGTACTTCAAAATACCATTGCTTCATTTCATCAATAGAAGTAATTGCCTTCCAGACGGTTTCCGCAGAAACAGGAAAGGTTTGTGTGACGATGATTGGTGGGTAGGTTGTTTTCATATTTCAGCTACTAAATAATTATATATTGATATAAAACGCACTTTATTCATTTCTTACCCTGGGTCTTCGCTTCTATACGCTAGCTTTATTATCAGGCCATCGTCATTATAATGAAGTTTTAGTTAATCAGACGCTCCTGCACCAAGTACATAAACAATGTTGTTCTCTTCATTCTCGTACTTCGGAATCTCAAATCTATCCCAATTTTTAATTTTTTCCTTTAAGTAAAAATCTAAGTCAAAGTTTTTAGGTTCCTTTTTATCACAAGCCGTTAGTTTCTTTAAAGATATGATAATTAATGAGTTTTGAAATTTAATTAATGTAGTATATCGATTTTGGTAATGAGCTGTTGGGTGATTTAAATAACTAGTATAACATATACAAACTGAATAGAGAAGCTGCTAGTAATTTGGTAAGTAGACTAGAACTAGGGATTAATTATACAAGGAAATATATTGTCTATTTAATTTAAAATAGCAGATAGAAGATATTCCTTCACTATTTTTTCTGGCTGTCTAGTTTTCCCGTTTCTATAATTCCCTGATGTTATAACAATTACAGCGTTTAAATCTGGAATAATGAAAATATATTGTCCTCCAGCACCTCTGGCTTCAACAGATTCTAATCTCTTTCCATTAATGGTATAGGTGTTGTGCCACCAAAAGTAGCCGTATTCATTTTTATCACTTACATCTTCTAAAAAAGTATGCTTCTTAAATGAATCGTTAACCCATTTTTTAGAAATAATACGTTTATCATTCCATAAGCCTTTGTTTAGATATAATTGACCAAACTTGAGCATATCTCTAGGGGTTAAATACAAACCACCTCCAAAATAAGGTATAACGTTGGTGTCATCTGTATTCAATATGTAATTTGTAATTCCTAGAGGCATAAAAAACTCTTTATGCATATAGATTGCTAATGGCATATCTAAACGTTTACTTAAGTATACTCCTGAAAGAAAAGGATCGGCAGATTTATAAGTAGTATGTGAATTTGGTTCGTGTTTTAAGGGAGCTTCTAACACTGTTTTCAACCAATTATCAGATTCTTGATATTGGCCTTCAGAAACATTTATTCCTGAACTCATTGTAAGTAAATCTTTAACACGTATTCTAGATTTTTGATAATCCTTGGTGTATTGATATTCTTGTGGTAGATACTTATAAATTTCCTGCTCAACGTTCTCTATAATACCATCATCTATCGCTATACCAATAATGGCTGAGGAGATGCTTTTTGAGGCAGAACGCATATCATGAGGGATTCTCGCATTAAAACCAGCATAATATTTTTCATAAATGATTTCACTGTTTTTAGCAATAAGCACACTCTCAATTCCTTCCAAAATATCGCGGTGTATAGCATGCTCCAATTTTGGTAATGATAGTAGTTGCTTTGATAATTTCCAACCATCGTCAAATTCATAATTTTCATCTACAACGGATGAAACAAATTTGTGCTGCTTTATATTTTTTTTAAATGATGTTTGAGCAATAAAAATATCTCCTATACTGATGTTTAATATTATTTCAGAGCGATTTAGGACACCTTCGAATTCAAGTCCTGTTTTATAATCTGTAAATGAAATCGAGTCGTTTTTTTTCTTAAAATCAGCACACCAGAAACTTCCAAGAATTGGATAGGCCTTATATTCGTCATCTTCTCCACCACCTTCTCTTATAGTTAATTTTAAAGATTGAGGCTGTAGATAATGAATAATTGATAAGTTCCATTTTCCTTCGAATTTGTTTCCTACTTTATAGAGTACAGTTGGGTACAAATCCTTATTTAGCCTAATAAAACCAATTATTTCTGATTGATTCTTATTGACCATTCCATTAAAACCAAAATTATCATCTAAGGTAATAGTAACATTGTTTTCAAATTTGAAGGATTTTGTTAGAACGTTTTTGTGATTTGAAAGTGTAAAAATAGCATTTTCGTTAGGTAACTTTTCAATAGTTATGTCCAGATAAAGGGCATCATCAATTTTTGGCTTTCCCGTCCATTCTCCTATATAATCCGCCATGCTTTGTTGAGCAGAGGTATTAAATAGCGACAGAAACATGGTAAGACTAATTATAAATCTCTTAGTCATGATTTTTCGTTTCTTTATAAGGCAAAAGTACCTCGAAAAAAAGATGCAAAATTGTATAAAATTAACATTGCTCTTTTTTAAATCAATAGTTTAACCTGAAATAGGCTTGCGCACAACTGTTTTGTGTATGATATGATGGGGTTTGAGTGATTGTTTCAGAAGTGCCAACATGTTGCGTCAGCGAAAGTGGGAAGCCAACATGCGAAGCAGCCGTGTGCAGTGGCCCTGCTTATCGGTTTTTTCCGATGGACTAATTTACGATTTAATGTAGGAAATACGATTCACTTAACCATTAGACCACCACATTATACGCGTTGTTATGTTTTCATTATTTATTTAATTCAATTTCGATTATAGCCAGTATGTCCCTAATTCTATTGCGCAATGCCTCAGATTGCAAATTTGCTGACTTATTTATTGTTATAGCATTCCCTAAAACACCTTCTAAATATTTATTGGTTAATATTTCATTTAGGTTTGCTCCTAATTTTGATTTTCCTATTTTAATTTTAAATGAACTTGGATTTTGGTCTAATAACCAAGGATGGTCTTGTTCGTTCATAAAACTATTTGACAAATCCCTACCGATACCTAATTCTAAACTGGCCAAATCAAATTGGTTGTATACTATTTTAGTCCAAAGATCCTCAACCTCTTTAACTGCAACTACATCTGATGACCAATTGGACAGCAAGCGACTTAATTTTACATTTCTAATCAATCTTAAATTCTCAGAACTGTTTAAATCATTCTTTATAGGGTCAAACGTTGGATCGTTTCCGATAATTGCAATTTTTTTTATAACGCTATCTCTATTTGCCTTCTGCGGGTAATCAAATGCTTCTAATAATGAAACTGCCGAAATTACAATCTTTTCTCTTGTCGTCATTTTTTCTTCAAGTTGAATTAGATTAGCCTGATAATCTTCTCGAAGTTGATTTAGTAAAATAGTTTCTTTTGTTCTGTCTTTTCTTTGCTCATTCCAGTTATTAATCTGTAGCGCAATCAAAATTCCAATAACCACAAGTACAATTTCTCCAATAGCATATTTAATGTACTTTCCAGTTTTATTTTTTCCTAGAAGGTCGTAGCGTATTTTCCGAAAGAATTTTATCATAAGTCGATAGTTTCTCTAAAGATATGATTTTTAATTAATTGGGGTAATCAAATAATGAAGCCCAACGGTCTTGGCTACGAGCTATTGGGTGATTTAAACAACTAGTTTAGCATATACAAACTGAATAGAAAATCTGCTAGTAATTTGGTAAGTAGACTAGAAATAGGGATTAATTATATATGTTGTTAGCCACTAGCTCTTTCTTCATATTCTGGACAATCCAATCGGATTTCCTTATTCAATAATTCTTTTTGAAGTAGGTTGCAATAATCAACTTCTCGATTTCTTTCATAAAACTTACAAGCAAAACAAGTTCTTTGAACACTCAAAATTCCATTGCGGTTTAGCTTATATATTAGTTGACTTAACGTTGCAAACAAACTCTCTAATTCAGATTGCGAAAATGCATTGACTTCCTTTTTTAACGGACTTGAGAAGTCGTTCGTTTGTGAGACTATTTCATTACCTAATTTAGATAGGGATATTGAATAACTTCGACTGTCAGATGATGAATAGTCCTTTATGATAAGCCCTTTCTTGTCCAAAATTCTAACAGCATCACTTACAGTCGGTTTTGTTATATTAAACTCTCTAGCAAGGTGACTAACGTTACATAAATCTGTTTTATGGAATGCTATGAAAATAAGTATCTGAATTTGAATTGGACTTAATCCAACCATTTTAGCTTGCTCCCATAATAAGATTTTAAATACTTCTGAAACACGTTCCAATCCTACAACGATTTTACTCGAAATATCGTTTTCTTGCTGTTTTGGATTAAATGTACTTTCTTTCATAAAAAAGCCTGTCGAGAATTATTCGACAGGCAAAGTTAGCAATCCTAATTAAATTAATTACAATTTTCCATTTCTATAATTGCGTATCCTTTTTGTTGAATTGATAAGATAATATCTTGGGTTGCTTGTTCAAAATGACATAGGCGACATTCATTAGCTGTTAATTGGTTTGTTGCAAAAGCCTTGGTTTCCAAATAAGACTTACCATGAGCTATTATGGTTGTTTCGTCTGTTATATTTTTTGGAACCAAAATATCAAAATGCATTACCTTTCCATCTTCTCTTTTCACATAGGTGTCCCAAACTGCTATTTTCATGATATTACTTTTTAACTTTATAGGGTAAAGACAAATCTCCACTTGCTACACTAAAAACTTCATAAACGCCCAACATTGGTAAGTTTTCATTACTTGTGTTAACTTTCATAAAAGCTGTAACACCATCATAATTAAATTCTGTTTTGTTGTTCATTCGGTAATCAGGAACTATGACTTTTATGGTTCTATTTTTAGTGGAAACAGGATAACCTGGTGAGTCCATATACATTGGCATTCCTGGATTTGTTGGCGGTAATATAACTGCTTCATCTGCTTTTTTAAATTGTTTTACTGAAAGACCTCCCCCTACTCGTTTATCTTCGTGAAGAATAACCCAATGAGGATGCCAAATAACGCCATCGTTATCATAAACGTTATCGTTATTCTCGTCCCACAAAGGTGTATCATCAAAGTCGGGATGAGATGTTAGAGCAAGTGCTACAATACCAGCTGTTTGATTGAAACCTACGTCGGTTGATTTTAAACTGGTTGGAAACACATATCCCAAAACTGGTGCGCCATTGAGTTGACCAACTTTTGTAGGCGTTGTGTTGCCCGCCTTGCCATTCACACGTATTTCCCAAATTGTAATGCCTAAATCGGCTTGGTGCGTTACGCTAACTTCATTTATTAAAAAGTCGTCATTTCTGTATTCGCTTTCTTGGGTATAGCCGGTTTGAAGTACCGAAAAAACCATGGCTGAAAATAATATTATTGATTTCATACTAAATTGTTTTAAAAAGTTAGGATACCTACAATATATTAGGAATCCTAACTTTATAAGTTAAAAAATTATCCTTTTACGTCTGCAATTGAAGCACCAAAATTGATGTGTAACGCATTGCCATTAGGTGTAACTAACGCTGGAACAGATTTTACTCCTGCTTTTTCTGCTTCTGAAATTCGTGTACGATTTTCGCCAATGTTAACTACTTCAACATTTTCTTTTCCTACTAAATTAATAATGTCGTGTTCTGCACTGACACATACAGGACAACCTGCGTGATAAAAAACTGATTTACTCATTTGATTAAGAATTTATGTTATTGCACAATTGCATTACAAATATAGTAAGGATTCCTAACTATAAAAACTTATTTTCGATCTTTTTATAAATCCAGCCTAGCTAATCAGATTGAAAAGTAGCAGATTTTTAAGTACTAACTTTCCGGTTTATAACTGACCTTTATTTTATTATCTATCTTTCGTTTAAGTACTGAAACTACTATTTTTTATATATGTTGTAACAATCAAGCTTAATGATATCCTTATAGAATAATAAAGAAATTTTCCAATTATGAATTTGCATAAAATTATATTCACAATTATTTTTCTGATTACACCTTGCATGTTTTATGCACAGACTGAATCAATATTCAATGGTGTTAAGTTGAATGAATCACTAGAAAAAACTGTTCAAAAATTAAAAGAAATATCTAAAACAGTAGACACGATATCGGTCGACAATCCAAACTTTCCCTTAGCAAAATTAAAAGAGGAGCACTTAGTCTGCTCTCAAGTAAAGACTAGTAATGGAATAATTGACAAAGTTGTATTTACATTTGCCGACGACACGCTTAAATACATAGAGGTAAGGGGGAATGTACAGAAAGTTTTTGTAAGTAAGCGTATTGATACAGCCAGAGTATATTTGAACTATGATGTCTATGTTGCAGATAGGTTATTTTTAGATAAAAACAAGGATGCCGCTTGGATATTGACAAAAGAAGCAATGCATACTAATCTATATGCTTGGGAAAATCCGTATATAGATTTAAGCTATAAAGACGAAACCGAGCCTAATTCCTCAGATCAAATTCCGGCATTTCTTAAAATGGGAGCCACTATTGACGAATTAAAACCAATATTAGAAGCCCGTAGTAATTTTACTAATACAGAAAAAACTAGATGGATCAGATCCCAATGCTCAAATTCAGATAAACTGTTTTGGTGTAGATTATTTGGGGTTTCCAAGAAAAATTGAAGCTCGTTTTGGAGATAATAAGCTTAATGTAGTATGGATTTTGACGGGAAAAGGAGAAGAAGATAGAATTAGAAGAGCCTTGATGAATCAGTATGGAAACCCAATTTTTAGTAACGATGATTGGGAGATTTTTAATAATTGGCAAGTTGGTTTAAGAAAAGATAAACCTGAAGTATTACTAATGGAAAAAAGGATAGGATTAGCATATAAAACGAGTTACTTTAAACAGTGATTTATGCTTAACTGCTTCAAATAATTTCATCCTGATTAGTCAGTTAGTCGTAATGAAGGTTAACGAGTTTGTAAATGAAAAGTAGCAGATTTATATGTGCTAATTTTCGATTTAAAACAAAGATAGCAGAAAAGAACCAAACTTTTAATTTAGCTCTATATTGCTATTTTATATACGTTGTTGGAGGTAGTTTTTTTACTATAAAATATTTAGATAATAGATTATGTTTTTGTTCATTAAATTCAACTTCGGGTTCAGTTTTCTCAATTTTTTTAACTATTTTAAATGCTGTTTGTTGAATTAAATATTCAAAGTCTTCGGCTCGATATTCTTTAAAGCCATATTTAGTAAAGTTGAGTGTTTGTCCTTCGATAAAAGGTCTAAACGAAACGATTAATATGCCATTTGGTCTTAGTACTCTATAAATTTCCTCTAATGCCTTTACTGGATTTTTCCAAAAGTAGATGGTGTTAATTGTGCATATTTTATCAAGTGTTTCATCCCAAACAGGTATTTTCTCAACATCTGCATCAAATAAATCCACATATTCTGTTTCTATTAGAGAGCTATTATTTTTTTTTGCTTCAATTATCATAGTCTCAGAAATATCAATTCCAGTGAAGGATATTCTTGAACCATAGTTCAGAATATCCTTTATAAATTTACCATTTCCCAATCCAATTTCTAAAACAGATTCATTGTCTTTTATTTTCAGCAATTCATAAGTTGTTTTACTTATGAATTCATTCATAGTATTCATGCCCAATGCAACATCAACTCCAAATTTCCCTGATGGATTAGCTAACTGTTTTGCAATTTTCTCAAAATTCATTTAGCAATTTATTCTGGTGTTTCAGAAAAGGTTAAAATAAATCCGTTTATGTCCATTATAGCAAATTCATTGGTACCATAAAAAGTTCTATTTATAGGTTTTATGATCTTAATTTCTTTGCTTAGCTTATTGTAATAACTATCAATATCATTTATTCTAATGTAAAAAGTCAAAGCACCTCCAACTTTTAAAGGCTCCATTTCTTTATACTCGGTTTTTAATGATTTTTCCTTTTGGAACATCATTCCCACATTATCTAGCATAACATAACCCCATTCAAATTGACCTGATTCAGGATTTGTATCTATTAATTTAAAACCTAGACGCTCTATGTAATAATCTAAAGTTGCGTTTACATCTTTAACCATTATGTTTGGTGTAAGGGATTCTAATTTTGCCATATTGTTGTTTTTAGTTTGTGAATGAATAAGATAAGAGGAACCAAGAAACATAAGTATTAAAAAGTGTTTTCTCATCTTGTTTGTTATCTCACAAAAGTAAAAACAACCAATGTGTTATACTTTGTAAAAAAACGACAGTATTAAATTTCTGATGGATTTAAACCCGACATTTTGTTAATCTCTTTAGTGAGATGAGAATGGTCAAAATATCCCATATCAAAAGCAATATTTAGTAAACTAGTGTCAGGGTTTGTAGTAATATGTTCCATTGTTTTGTTAAATCGGGTTATGGCATGATATTCCTTCATGGTAACTCCAACTATTGCTTTAAAACGTCTTTCTAACTGCCTTAAACTAATAAAATGCTCTTGAGCAATTTTGGCTAGGTCAATATCTTGAAAATTAGTTTCAATGGACTTACAAACAGAAAGTTCTATCTTACTTTTATTTGTATTAGACCATTTGACCCGTTCGGTTATAAAGTTGTTGATTATATTAATTTTAGTAGTGTTGTTTTTGCATTGAACAAGCTTTTCTATTATTGAATAGTCTAACTGAGGGAGGATATCTGAAGCACTTATTGTTTGATTCTTTAATTCTGAAATAGGAATATTAATTAGCGCACTAAATTGTCCAGCTTTAAAACGAATTCCAATGGTTTGAGAATTTTTTTTAGAGGTTACTTTATTAAATTTTGTCATCATTCCTGAAACTCTAATTTTATTCTTTGAATAGTCGCAAGTTTCTTTATTTAGCTCAAAAATTAGATCGATATAACCATCAGGAAGGATTCTGGATTCAATTTGTCGTGAGAAATTTGTAGCTAACCAAATTGAATCAACAATAGAATTTAATTGAGGTAATGGTGAATATTCATTATAGTTTATACCCATAGTTTAATGTTGATTTCTGAATTAGCATCTATATTAAATTTCTTTCTAACTTCAGCTTTGACCGGTAAAACGTAAGTTTCTGATTTAGAGTCAAACCAAATCGCTGAACTCCATTTATAGTTATCAATTAAAGCTGTAACTTTCATTCTTCCCCAACCTTCTTCTTGCTTGCCAAAATATAGTTTTATTTCTTTGGACATATCTTGAGGTAAAGTAACAAAATACCATCCACCAGGAGTTGTGTGTTGCCATACTTTTGCAGAAAATTCATACATGATTGTACATTTGTTTATAAAATAATCTAAATACTAGAAAACTTAATTTCAACCTTGTTTTCAAGGTAAGTTAAAATGATTTACTTTTCAATTATTGTTTACTAAAATAGATTACAATAGTTCAACAAATGCTACCAGCTACAATTATTTTTTCTGTAGTTTTATTCTCTTACAGGTATCATATTAGAAGTGTCTACAGGGAAACTATCATATTTATTGTATAGTTTTAAATATTTTTCGGGGTTAATAGGCACTTCATTTAAGGTTTCATATAAGCCCTTAAAAAAACCTTCTCGTTTTTGAGATGGATTAAAAATTAAGGTCAGTTTTACAGTTTTATCCGTGTCATTTTTAAATCCGTGAGGTGTAAATCTTGGAACATAGGCAACAGTTCCTGGTTTGGCTTTGTACTCTTCTTTGCCAACTTGCATGGTTAACTCTCCTTGGTTTACAATAAACGTTTCGTCCATAAATCTATGGTAATGCAATTTTGCACCAATTGCCATTGGCGGAAGCGTAATTTCATAAACACCTAATTGGTCATTAGACATTTCACTAGTTACTTTAAATGTTATTGCAATGGTACTTAACTCTAATTTTTCTCCTTCATTGGGCTGTATAATAGAAGCTTTATTTTCAAGCTTGTCATTAAAGTAATCTGGTTTCATGGATTAAATATTTTGTAAGTTCATTAAAATCTTTTCCTGTTGTATTTTATTATTCTTTTCTAGAAGCTCCGGATAAGCTGTTCCTTCAAGAGAAAATATGGCTTTAAGTTCTAAATTGATAAAACCGAAAATTGTTTTAAGATATGGTTCTTGAAAATCTAAAGAAGCCATTGCTGTACCTTTATACGTTTCGCCTTTAGTTGTAATTACATATGCTTTAGTGTTTTTGAGTAAACCTTGATAACTACCATCTTTATTTACTCTAAATGTATGATCAGATCTAACGATGTGATCTAAGTACGATTTTAAAGTGGATGGGATATTTAAATTATACAAAGGACTACTAATGAGTACGTAGTCTGCAGATTTTAGTTCTAAAATAAGTTTGTCAGATAACCTTGTAGCTTGTTTGTTAATCTTGTTCTGCTCTTTAAGAGGAATATGGAATGCTTCTACCGTTTCATTTTTCAAGTGAGGTATTTCAGTTTTTGTTAAGTCTTTATAAATCACTTTTCCTGTAGGATGGGCTTTTAACCAATTCTTTTCAAAATAATCAGCTAAGTGTCTGGAGTGCGAACCTTCTTTTCTTAAGCTGGCATCTATTCGTAATAATTTTTTCATCTATTGCGTATTTATGTTCAATAGTATGACAAAACCAAAAGACAAAACGTGACAAATTTTATAAGGAAAGTGATTTTAGTTTATTTGGATCAACAATAGAGTAAATATTTACAATCAAATTTTTTTCTATTTCAAATATTTGACAATTTTTAAGTACCTCATTTTGATAAAATAGAATAGCAGGTTGGTGATTTATGATAGTGTGTTTAATCTCTAAACCAGTTAAAAAGGCTCTATAAACATAAAGTAATAGCTTAGAAGTGTTTGTTATACCGCTTGTTAATTCTCTAACTACTTTAATGTTTTTCCCTCCATCTGCGGCTAGTAGTATGTCTTTAGATAGTAGTTTTTCTAAAGCAGACAAGTTTCCATTTTGCATTGCTTCAATGTATTGCTTCAATTTTTGGTATTCATTTTTGGGAATACTATTGTTTTTTGTTTTGCTATTATTCAGTTTAATTTTTGCTCTACTTAATAATTTTCTTGAATTTTCAATTGTAAAACCAATGGTTTCGGCAATTTCTTTATGAGAATAATCAAAAGCTACTTTTAAAATAAAAACAGCACGTTCTTTTGCTGTTAATTTCTCCAGAAGCGTAAGCATTGAATAAGATAAAATCTCATTGTAATTGATGTTGTCATCTGCATTTTCGGTTGAAAGTGGCTCTGGAAGCCAAATACTATCTGTAGCTATTGCTTTTTTCTTCTTTTTTACATTAATCGATTGATTGATGACAGACTTGATTAAATATCCAATTTCATTCTCAATATGCTCTTTGTCAATTATCAAGTACTTTACAAGAATATCTTGAATAGTATCTTTTGCATCTTCAGAAGAACCAAGAATGTTATATGCGAATGGAAACAATATGTCGTGATAATTTTTCAAAATCTAATTATTATGTTTTGAAGGTATGACAATTTGAAAAGTGAAAACGTGACATTTTTTTAAAATGTATTAATTATTTGTACACTTTGATTATTCGTTTTTAGATGTTTTCTTACATATAATCATCCAGTGTTTTTCATTTGGTTTTTTTAAAGGTTCATTAATTTCTATTGTTTTTAAAATATTATAATCCCCAAACTCTTCTTTAATAGAAACTTCATCATAAAAGAAAAGATTAAGTCCTTGTGGAGAATAAAAAGTGTTATGTTCTAATTTTTCTCCTACTCCAAATCTTTTGTCATTTATAGATAATGCCACAAAAATCATAACTCCGTTATATTCTAATTGTGTATAGCAATCTTTAATTAATTTTTTTCTGTCGGTTTTATTTAAAAGGTGAATTAGTGAATAGCAGTAGATTGATTGATATTGGTTTTTGTCAAAAGGCATTTTAGTAACAGAGCCAAAGTGTATTTTTACGTCACTTTCAAAATATTTATGGGCTCTTTCGATAGCTGTTTTTGAGATTTCAATTCCAGTAACTTCAATTCCATTATCATAAAAAACCTTTGCATTTCTCCCGTATCCAAAACCAGGAATTAGTAGGTTTTTAATATTTTGCTTTTGTAATAATTTAAGAACTGTAAAGGAGTTGTCTGTAGGTTTTTCTCCCCACATTTTTTCATTATTTCTATAAGTTTCTTCCCAAAATTCAATCATCTTAATCGTTTTTTATACCAACATTATAAAAGTTTTAATTTTTAAAACTAATAGATTCTAAAACTTCATAGTTTTTCATTGTTAAACTATTTACGTCTGTTAAACTGGCAAATTTCATGGCATCTGTATCTTGCATAAATGTTTCTTGAACGTGTTCAACAGCCTCTTTGCTTTTCCAAACAAAGATATCCATGTAACCATTTTCTGTTTTTAAAAATTGTCTACTAATTAGACCTCTGCATTTAGAGCAATAATCTTTGTTAAATGCTTTTGAAGCTATTAAAAGTTCTTTGTGAGTTACATTTTTAGCCGTTTTGTAAGTGGTGATTTCTACTATCATGTTTTAATTATTTGTTTTAATTATTAGTAGCAAAACTACTAAGGTTGTTTTGTGCGAAACAATAAGATAGTTTAAGAAAATTAACTTTAGATAGTTGTCTTTTTTCTAATAGCACTTAAAAATTCTGGAGTTACACCTATGTATGAAGCAATTTGTATGTTTGAAATACGGTTTGACAAATTAGGATATTTATTTAGAAAGTAAAGATATCTCTCATGAGCAGTTGAGCTTATATGCTGAAGTACCCTTTCTTGTTGTTCAATAAATGCATTCTCTGTAATAATCCTCATATTTCTGTCGAACATAGGGGAATTATCATATAAATTAAAAAGATCTTCTTTTTTTATTTGTAGAATAATAGAAGCTTCTAAAGCCTCAATATTAAGTTTACTAGGAAGACTATTATATAAACTACTAAAGTCTGTTACCCATTTATTTTCGGAAGTAAATTGAAGGTTGTGTTGGTTTCCTTTTTTGTCAATATGATAGGTTTTTAAAATGCCCTTAACCACAAAAGTTAAGAAGTTGCAATTTTCTCCTTCTACTAAGATTTTTTCTTTTTTTTTAAGCTTCTTTTCTAGTACACATTGATTTAACATTTCAGTAGTTAAGTTTTCAATTGGCCAAAAATTTTCAAAGTAACCTAGAAGATGTTGTATTTTAATAGAATTCATTTTTAATTTAAACTATTTATATGTTCGGTTTCTATTTTTAATTTACTCCATATATCTTTCCAATTTTTATTTTTAATTCTAGCATTGTAAATAGTTAAATCAAAATTAGGAGTTGGTCTTACAATAAGGTTAAACAAATCATCTAAACCATAAGGCGCTATAAATTCAATTTGGTTTTCAAGATTCAGTCTTACAGCTATTGCAGTTGCTGTTTCTGGCCAAAAACAAATTGCTTCATTGCAATTAGCATATGGTTCGTGTCCATTTCTAATATGCATTATTGCTTGATTTTTTACAGACCATTTTAGATGCGAATTTAGTTTTCGTAACTTGTTTTCTATTTGCAAGTCATATTTTTTACTTGCGTTTGATTTATCAAAGTATATAACATCAATATCATTAAGTTCAGTTCTGTCTTTTCTATGTTTTTCATCCCAAACTTTGTTTCTTACAAAACCAGCTCCAATCCAACAATCATTTAAGTTTAAACCTCTAACAATTTTCAAAATGTTAGTCATCCAAATATCATTTTCAATGATTTCTATTAGTTTGATTTCTGATTTTTGCATTTTTCTAATTACCGCCAACGGTCTGGCTATGTGCCGTGGCGGGCTTTTGCCCGACATGGACATATAGCCTTTGTTGTGTGCAGTTATTTTTTTATTTCATTTTTTAAGTCCAACAATTTCAAATCTTTGTGGTAGTTCTCAATTCTTGATTGTGCATTTCCGTCAATTAATAAAATGACAATTAACATTGAAATGGTTGTAACACTAATTGCTCTCCAAGTTGGTGTATTAATAATTAGAATTAAAAATGCTGCTACGATAATTAATATTGGAACTACTTTAAATACAAATGCAAATTGCTTTAAAGTGCTTTTAGAACGTTTAATTTCGGAGTGATAAAAGGCAGTTTCATCGGTATTAAAATCCTTTTCAAACTGTTTAACTCTTTGAATATTGGTGTAGTTAGTACCGCTGCCAATTACTAATAGTAATATACCTACTACTAATGTTGGAATGATATAAGCCTTTGCTAAATCTGTTTTTCCTAATTGCCAAAATCCAGCACTTGCGATTAAAAAGCCAATAGCGAAGAAAATAAAGAAACGTGTTGAGAATACTTCGGCTTTTGCCCATTCGATTGATAGTTTTAATACATCCATATTTTCATTTTTTAATTACACACAACGTTCTCACAGATGACCTGCGCCAATATTTACTAGAACAGGTTACCCAAAAATTTATTCAATTGAAAGGTAATAAATTTTTAGGTATGTCAAGAGGCGTGGGGTATATGCTTTGTGGTGTGCTGTACTTTTATACTTTTAATTTGGCAACCTTGTTGATATCAGCTCCTTCAAGATGTTTTAAGGGATGAGGGTCATGGTATAAATTAATCATTGCTCTTCCAATTCTTGAAGTGGTTGTTACTGACTTCATTCTTTTTATTAAAGGAAATATTGGTTTAGTGATAACATAGAAAAAATTGTACAGTTTAGTTTTAGATTTCACACCACGTTCAGGTAAAATAACTCCTGGTCTAAACGCATAAGCATCCTTAAAACCTTTGTTTAAAATAAAATTTTCGGTTTTGCCCTTTACTCTTGCCCACATTGAGTAACCTTGCTCAGAACTGTCTGTTCCTGCACCTGAAACATATGTAAAAAGTATATTAGGATTTACATTATAAATTGCATTAGCTAGTGCTTCAGAAATTGTATAAGTGAGTTTATAATAAGTTTCTTCAGATATACCAGCTGATGATACACCCATACAATGAAAACAAGCATTATAGTCTTTGAATTCTACTTTAATTTTGTTGAAACTTGTAAAATCCTGATGCAAAATTTCTTTTATCTTGGGATGAGAAATGTCAATTGGGTTTCTGTTGATTAATAAAATCTTTTCAACTGTTTCATCATCAATACATTCCAACAAAACTCCCTTACCTACCATACCAGTTGAACCTGTCATTATAACTTTCATAACAAGTTATTCGTTTTTATGTTCGGAAACTTCAACCATAACTACTCGAATAGAGCCTGGTTTAAAAAGATTCTTTTCGTCTTCATTGATTTTTTCTTGAATTTCCGTGTTATTAATATCTTCTAGAAATTGATTGAATGCCTCTGGGTTAGACCAAATTGATTCTGTAACCACGTCATATTCTAATTCACCTGAAAAGCCTTGCGGGTAAATTATCTGGTTACCCAGAAGAAAATTTCTTCTTATGGTACATTTTTTTAAAACAGGAAGAAGTTCAACACATAAAGGTGTATGTTGGTTTGCATAGTAGTTTGCAAAATCTTCGTGAGACATCCCGTCTTTTCGCTTTGCAAATGTTAAATATTTTACCATTGTTTTTTTGCTTTAGAGTTAATTTAATTGTCTGTATTTGTTTGGTGACATTCCAACTTTCTTTTTAAAAAGAGTTCCAAAAGACTGTGGATATTCAAAACCTAAATCGTAAGCAATTCCACTAACTGATACATTTGATGACAATAATAGATTTTTAGCTTTTTCAATGAGGTGAAAATGGATATGCTCTTGCGTATTCTTACCTGTCTCTTTTTTCAGTAAATCACTCAAATAGTTTGGTGAAAGATTCACTTGGTCTGCACAAAATTTTACGGTTGGAATCCCTTGTTGTGTGGATTTTTCCGAATTAAAGAAATCGACCAATAATTCTTCGATTTTTTCTACAACATCCTGTTGGTGTGTACTTCGCGTATAAAATTGACGGTCGTAAAATCGATTACAATAGTTGAGTAATAATTCCAAATTAGAAACAATGACGGTTTGACTATGTTTGTCTATATTTTGCTGACATTCGTCTTCTATTGCCTCAATGCATCGCGAAATTTTTTCCTTTTCTTTTCCCGATAGATGCAACGCTTCATTGGACTTATAAGAAAAGAATCCATATGATTTTATGTTCTTGCCTAAATCAGATTTTTGAATTAAATCTGAATGAAAGTATAAGGCCCAACCGTTTTCATTTAATGTTTCAGGTAGTTTTTTTGCTTCGAATACTTGTCCAGGTGAACTAAAGACTAAAGTCCCTTCTTCAAAATCATAGTATTGCCTGCCATACTGAAGTTCACAATTCTCGAATTTTAAAGAAATCATATAAAAATCCCAGATGTATTTTTGATTGAACAGCTCTTTAGAGAGTTTAACATCCTTCATATTTACTAATGAAATTGCCGGATGCATAGGCTTGTTCAATCCTAAAAGGTGATGCATCTGACTAATTGATTTTATCTCTCTAAATTCTTCCATCTTGTTAATATAATAATTTGCATTTATAATGTCTTTGCATTATTTATCCAAAAAAGACCTCATTTGCGTGCATAGTATCCATATATTCTTTCCAAGTACAAACTTTTTCGTCTTTTATTTCCATTAGAATATGAAAATGATTATTGTAGGTTTTACCACTAATATGCTTTCCAAGAGATTCGGCTTCAATGGCGACTCGACTTCCTTCTACTGTCATAGCTTTTGTTTTAAGGCTCAGTCCTTCGGGAAAACCTTCTCTTGTTCTTTTACCTGCAACGATTACAAAATCTTTAGTATGTGTGCCTGAAATTGGCATACTACCAGCTACCCAAACAATAGCATCTTCTGCAAAAACTTCATTTACATATTCCCAATTATCATTACTAATTGCTTCTATTACTTTCTGTGCTAACACTCTATTAGCTTCAGTGCTTTTTACATTTTTCATTTTATTAGAGTTTTATATTAAAAATTGTTCAATTGTAATTTTATAACCATTGTTTTAATGCCTTTACTGTAATTTGTTCAAGCTTTTCTCTTTTTAATTCAATTTGAGCTTCGCTATGAGGTGGCATAATTTGGTCTTCTGCGACATATACTCCCGTAACCTCTTTATATTCGGAAGATATGGCTAGTCGTAGGATTCTGTCTGCACCCACTTCGGTTGGTGATGCCATAATATTCATCATAAATTGCATTAGTTTCGCTCCTCCTTTCAGGTGTCGTAATAAGTTTGATTTGATGTATCCAGGGTAGAGGTAATTTACCGTGACACCAGTAGTTTTAAGTCTTTCAGCTAAATCAATGGAAAACATATTTAAAGATAATTTGGACGCGGAATAATTATCATTGGTGGAAAAATCAGATTGTTTTTCAATTTCATCGAAGTTGATTTTTTCTAGAAAATCTGTGTTCGTAGTGATATTCACTATGCGAGCAGATGCCGATTCTTTTAGCCTTTCTACTAATAGATTGGTCAAAAGGAATGGCGCTAAATAATTGATAGCCCAATTCAATTCAAAACCATCTTTACTAACTGCTTTATCGGTAGAATTAATTCCAGCACAATTTACCAGAACATCTATGTTGTCGTATCTCTTTAAAATACGATGGGCACAATCTTTTACACTGCTCATAGATGCCAAATCACAAATTTCAAAATCTATTGTATTTTGTCTTTTTGGCAACTTCAATTCTTTAATTTGCTTCTGGACTTTTTGGGGATTTCGTGCTAACAAAACAATATTTGCATTCATTTGGTAAAGCATTTCAACAGCTACTTGACCTATTCCGTCTGTTCCACCTGTAAAGACAATAGTTTTCCCAGACAAATTTTTATCTGACTCAGGAATTGCATATTTAGAATTGGCTTTTTTTCGCTGAGGAAGGAACAGTTTGAGTAAAATACGTGTCTTTGCGTTTAATAATTTCATAGTGAAGTACTTGTTTTGTAATAAGAATTGTACCCATTCTCCCATACAGGAAGTTGTGATTTCATTCTTGATTTTAGAAACCATTTAAAAAACCAACCTGTACCGAAATGTTTTGGCTCAAAGTTTCCTTTGTATTTCCATAACATTCCGCCATTCTTCGATTCGTAGAAAAATTCTCCTCTGTATTTATTTACAGGCATACCTCCTTCGTGTACAGCATAACTGAAATAATTTGGTGGGTCAAAACCAACAATATCTTCGGTAAGATTTATATCTCCAATCAAAATTTTTCTAACAGCTCCCAAGCCCTGTGGGTGGTCTTTACCTTCTTTAAGGACAACAATTTCTCCCGCCATAATTTCGGATTGAGAATACCATTTATGGTCAACGAAAAACTCCCAGAATTTTTGAAGTTCTATAATTGGATAGAAGTGTGAAAGTTCGAAAGAAACTAATTTTGAATTTGCCATTTCAATTGTTTGTGATTTTATACCACAAAATTGCAGGCTTTTTATTGAAAGAAATTAAGCAGATTACGGATTATCTAATTCAATTTACTGTATTTGTTTTTTCCGCATTGCACACGACGGTTTTGTATATGAAAAGTAGCAGATTTTTAAGTACTAACTTTCCGGTTTATAACTGACCTTTATTTTATTATCTATCTTTCGTTTAAGTACTGAAACTACTATTTTTTATATATGTTGTAACAATCAAGCTTAATGATATCCTTATAGAATAATAAAGAAATTTTCCAATTATGAATTTGCATAAAATTATATTCACAATTATTTTTCTGATTACACCTTGCATGTTTTATGCACAGACTGAATCAATATTCAATGGTGTTAAGTTGAATGAATCACTAGAAAAAACTGTTCAAAAATTAAAAGAAATATCTAAAACAGTAGACACGATATCGGTCGACAATCCAAACTTTCCCTTAGCAAAATTAAAAGAGGAGCACTTAGTCTGCTCTCAAGTAAAGACTAGTAATGGAATAATTGACAAAGTTGTATTTACATTTGCCGACGACACGCTTAAATACATAGAGGTAAGGGGGAATGTACAGAAAGTTTTTGTAAGTAAGCGTATTGATACAGCCAGAGTATATTTGAACTATGATGTCTATGTTGCAGATAGGTTATTTTTAGATAAAAACAAGGATGCCGCTTGGATATTGACAAAAGAAGCAATGCATACTAATCTATATGCTTGGGAAAATCCGTATATAGATTTAAGCTATAAAGACGAAACCGAGCCTAATTCCTCAGATCAAATTCCGGCATTTCTTAAAATGGGAGCCACTATTGACGAATTAAAACCAATATTAGAAGCCCGTAGTAATTTTACTAATACAGAAAAACTAGATGGATCAGATCCCAATGCTCAAATTCAGATAAACTGTTTTGGTGTAGATTATTTGGGGTTTCCAAGAAAAATTGAAGCTCGTTTTGGAGATAATAAGCTTAATGTAGTATGGATTTTGACGGGAAAAGGAGAAGAAGATAGAATTAGAAGAGCCTTGATGAATCAGTATGGAAACCCAATTTTTAGTAACGATGATTGGGAGATTTTTAATAATTGGCAAGTTGGTTTAAGAAAAGATAAACCTGAAGTATTACTAATGGAAAAAAGGATAGGATTAGCATATAAAACGAGTTACTTTAAACAGTGATTTATGCTTAACTGCTTCAAATAATTTCATCCTGATTAGTCAGTTAGTCGTAATGAAGGTTAACGGTCTTGTATAACCGTCAGTTATGCGTTTTAAGTTGTTTTTTTCTGTTTGGTACTAACGCTCGTAATTCCGAGTGGATTCGGACGTAGTCGAATTCGCCGTAATTGCGGTTATACATTGTTGGGCATAGTTTTTATATATTATTTCTCATATATCTGAGTAATTTATCTCCTTCGGGTGTTACTTTATAATATTTCCCATCACCACTATATGTGGATTCTTTATATTCTAATAGTCCATATTCGAGATATTTGTCTACAGAATTGTGCACTACAGAAATTGGATCCCCTTTTTTAGATGCAACAGCCATTTCTTTGAAATCCTCAATTAACTTTAAAGCATTTAACTTATTAAATACGAGTTGTAAATCAGAAGGCTCTTCTTTTTTATTTGATTCAATACTTTCTTCTCCTTCTTTTTCTGCAACAGCCCTTTCTCGCTCTAAAATTTCTCCTTCCAATGTTTTTATTCTTGATTCAAGTCTTGATTTTGAATCTCTTTCTTTGTCAAGTCTGAATTGCAAATCATCTCTTTCGTTTCTAATAATTTCATAAGTTGATTTTAGTACAACTGATTTTGAGTCGGTTAGTTTATATATCCAAGGTTTAAGTTGCTTTTCAAATAAATTTACAATTGCACGAGAAATATTCAGTAATAGAAAAGTAATTATTAATACGCCGAAAGTCCAAAGAATATTATTTAAAATACCTTCAATAAATGAATTGTTTTTATAATATTCCTTAATAAAATTCACCTTAATTTCTAAGGTGTCGCTTGAATCAAAATTAAAAAGAGAGTAGACCAATTCCCAATTTCTAATAATCCAAATAATTAAATATGTACCTAAAAATGGATTGGTTGTCTTTTCTTTGAAATTATCTCGGAATGATAGAAAAATATCTTTTATCATCGTTTTATTAAATGTCTCGTCCTAAAATACGGCTACAGATTAAAATTGGTTTTAAGCGGCGTCTTTGCTTGCTAGGGTGGCTTAATGAGTCCTTCTTACGAAATCCACCCTAGACTATGATTTCTAAAGCGAATTGAGCGTTGAGCGCTTGATTGAGCCGAATTTTTCAATTTAGCCGGAGTAAAAGCGCCGTTTCGGATGGCAAGCCTCGCCGGTTTTATCCGATTGACAAGTTAGTAAAAAAATGTAGGAAGTTTAATTCGTTTACCCATCTAAGCCATAAATTATATACGTTGTTGGCATTTTGTTGCTTATGGTTATATTTCGAATTCGGGAATAATTTTTAAAATTTCCGATAAGCATTTAACGGCATTTTCAGAAGCTGGTTTTCTCCATTTATCATCTTTTTCAAAATCGGCATGGTCAGAAATACCACGAATGACTAAAACTCCATGAATGGGTTGAAATTCGGATAATCCATCTTCATAAAATGCTTGTAGAAACCCTCCAGCTTCCATTTCGAGCGCAAGGGTCTTAGAGTTAACTTCAAGCAACCATTCTTTTATACTTGATGCATTATCTGCAATTACAGCTTCTCCGCTTCCAATAGGACCAGTCAAAATTTGAAAATCCTCATTTAAAGAATCTTTTTCTGCCTTGAAAACTGCCGGCTCATTATGTATTACAAAAAATTTATTGATAACTTGTTTTAGCTTTACTTCAATTTTATACATTTCGCCCCTCCGATTTGTTTTATTAGGGACTTCCTTTCTATTCTCGTAATAAATAACCTGATTTGCAATCACCACATCGCAAAGTTCAAGATCTTTTGAAATGCTTCCTGCTATACCAAGTAAAATAATTAATTTTGGTCGATAAGTGTTTACTAGAGCATTATATGCAGGGATAACTGATCTATTTCCAATATCTAATTGCTGAGTTACAACAATTTTATGTATTCCCTTTTCAGAAGCCTCTGTAACACCTTCATAGAAGGATCGTCCGTTTTTTAAAATATCATTTTTTGGATTTATTCGTAGATGCTTTAAAACAGCCCTTGTTTCGTGAGTTACAACAGTAATAACACCTATGTCTGCGTTTTCTTTGGTCATCTTGCTTGAGTATATATATTGTTCGTAGATAAAATTGTTATTAAAAACACCTTGATCCTTAATTTCTAGCGAAGAACGTAATTCATATTGATATTTTTCTGGTTCCAATAATTTGTTGAACTCCGAGTTTAGAATTTCTTTATTTTCTATTAACGAAATTAATTCGCTTTCTTCGATATTTTTCTGAAAATCTATAGTAAAAAATTCAGATAACAGCGAAACTTGTGTCCAAAAATTACCGAATTTAATATTCGAACTATTTGTTCCAGCTGTCTTTATTCTAAAGTCTTCAGGTAACTGTCCGAATATTACGCATTTAACTTTTAAAGTCGATGTGAATTTTTCGATAATTTTATGCACTAAATCTACTAAGGTGGTAGAGCTAAGTGAACCATTCGAAGCAAACCATACTCCTCGTTCTAGCACGTTTTTGTCATGTGGTATTTGAATAATTAAATCTTCCTGGTCTTCAGAATTATTTAGGTCTATTTTATATTGATCGATGAAGTCAAAAATTTCTTTCCAGACTCTTTTTTTTAAAAAAAATGAACTTTCATCAATGTCGATATATAATGTGTGGTTAAACCTCTGAATATTTTCAATTTTTCCAAATTTATTTACGAGTAGATCTGTGTTGTCCAATAATACCTTTGAGTTATTTACTAAACTTCTAATTTTAGTTAAAACTATTTTAATATTTGCCAAGTGGTCAGTTTCAGAAAGCTCATTTCTTTTATTGATTAAACTTTCGACGAATGGTATAATTTCTCGAGTCCGTTTATTTGATTTATATTTTGTAAGCTTTTTGTGATACTCCTTAATTTCTTCAAACCTCTTATTTTTTAGATTATTGTTTTTATTAATTTGAATTTTACCTTCTGGAATAGCAGTATTTCTAAGACTATAGTCTAAAATCCTCAAATAACTGTTCATTGAAATAAGCCATAGTCCTTGATTAATTATGCCTTTATAAAGATCTTTATCAATTGATTCTATATTCCAATCTTTATTTGGAGACCAAAATTCTGCCCATATATTCTTCAAATATTTTGGCTCGATAATATTTTTAATATGATCAATTAATTTCAAGGCATCTTTTTCAATGAACCAAAAGAATTTTTGTTGGCCGCTATTGATAGCTGTAAAGGCCAGATTTGAATTTCTAACCCCTTCAGCTAATTGATAATGCATTTTTTTATTATGAAAATTTCGTTCTAAATATTGCTGATAATATCTCCATTTCTTGTTGAAGATGTTGATTTCTGCTGCCAAAGATTGTAGACAATCTTGGGGATAAACACAGGCTGTCAGTTTCACTAAATCATTGTCTTTTGAAATTATTTTCTTCTTCATTAATTCTCCAAACACCAATCCAATATTTTCAGCTTTTCCTTCAAGTTTTTCATCTAACGAGATATTAGGAAACTGATTAAATCTGTATAGATTTTTGATTGGTTCTTTGATAATTATTCCTTTTTCTAAAAGTACATTAGATAGCCATAAATCTTTTTCCCCGGGTTCTAGGAAAGGTTTGGAATTAATTGATTCGCCGATTTCATATTCTTTGAAAGTTGCCACAGGTCCATAAAGATATGATTTAATAGAAGCAACAGCAGTTAAATGACCCTTTTTTGAAGTTATAGTATCCCTTTGGGGAATATTTGTTATAATTGGATTGAGAAATTTATTTTGTATGCCAATTTTTAATAACAACACAGTAAGTTTTTCTAACCAAATGTGCTGTAAGTTCTCACTTCCTAGTGATTCCGAAAAAGCTTTAATTACTATGGCTAAAAGTTTTTCCTCTTTTTCTCCGAAAGGGACATCTTCTCCATGTCTATAGGCTCTATAGATGAGTTTTTCCTCTGAATCGTCAACAATTATAGGAACTGCTATTCCGATATCAATAGCCTTGTCTAAGAATGATGAAACGATTTTAGCGGAGTTTATATCCTCAGAAAAATCTAATAGTTTTATTAAGAAAGACAAGGAAAATCCCTTCTCCAGACGATTTACTAGTTTTATATATTCAGGATTTTCAAAGACGTTACGGCCATACTTTTTTACAGTCTCCCATGCTTTCTTTTCCTTCTCATGATACAATCTAAGAAATGGCTCGGTTAATAATAAATGTATTGATTCAACATTTTCATCATCGCGTTTATTATGGGGAATATAGTCAAGATTATCGATGTTAATTTCGTCAGGTTCTAAATGAATGTCATTTAAAAGCACTGGAACAGTTTTGACTTTCATTAATTTCAAGAACGAAGAAATAATATCTTGATTATAAAGTAGCCTTAGTGACGAGACATCATGATTTATTTCAACTTTTGCATTTATAAATTTCGAGATAGAATTTACCCAAAACTCCGCAAGTATAGAGGCTAAAAAATATTGTATAAATCGTAGTTTTGATGATTTGGTCTTTATCTGATTAAAAGTGTCATCACTATTAATCATCTTAATCGATTCAAATAGGTCATCGATATTGTTGTAACTTAATGGCTTTAAAACTACAACTGGGAGTATTTTTAATATATAAGAATTCTTATCTTTTTTTAAATATTTCCCAAATGCTCTTATTTTTAGCATTGCAAATTTAGATGCTTTTATACCGAGTAATTGATCAAATTCGTCCTCAAGGCTGAAATTTGGAGTAAATGAATATGTGAAGGTGTTATGCCTGTTTTGAAGGTACGACGTTCCGTCCTCTAACGTCCAATTAGTGAGTTGTACAAATCTTATAAAATCATTTTCTAAGATGTTTACTTTACTGATATATGGGAAGTCAACATTGTAAGGTCTTGGAAATATTGATAAAGCGTTTACGATATCTGAACATACCTTAATACATTCGGTATGTGACAACTTTAAATATGGTTCTAAAAGATAACTTTCTTGAGTATCGTCATTAATAAGTAAATCTTCAACAAAATGCTCTTTATCTACCGTAAGTACGGAAACAGAAATATTTTCTACGTTTACTTTTTTTAATTTATTGATAGTTTTAAATAAGGTCGTACCAGAAATAATTGTATCATCAATAATCGCTATTCTTTTTCCTTTTAACCATTTTGTGTCTAAATCTAATATCCTTTCTGATGTAATAAAACCATCTAAGCTGGTGAGATTTAGTTCTTGAAGACAATCTATGAAACAGGCAGCTTTTCGCGCCATCAGTATAAAAACGTCAGCATTCATAGAATTTAGCCGTTTTCCAAATTCAATTATTTCACTTTTAATTTTCGGATCAAATTGATCAAGAAATAAATCTTTCGTTTTCATAGAATTGATTTCTAAACTTATTAATTACCAAATTTTATTAGCAATAAATGCCAACTTCTCACAACATCAATTGTATAGCCTTTATCCCAATACACAGCCAGGGCAGCCTATTCTTTATGTAGCGGTTACCCTAAAGATACATCTTTTAGCAGCACCGCAAAAAACAAAAATCCCCAACCTTAAACAGATTGGGGATTTTCTATTACTATATGATTCTGGGTTTAAGATCCCGCAATGCGGCGGGATAAGCACCTAGAAGCTTCTGCTTACTTCACTTCCTCAAAATCTACGTCTTCTACATCGCTGCTTTCTTTAGCATCGCTTGTAGCTTCTGTATCTACATCCGGTCCTGGAGCAGCTCCTGCTTGTCCTTCGGCTTGTGCTTTGTAAATCTCTTCACTTGCCGTCTTCCAGATTTCGTTGATGTTCTCAAGCGCTGGCTCGATTTTCTCAACTTCTCTTGTCTCGTAGGCTTTCTTCAAGTCTTCTAAAGCACCTTCAATCTTAGTTTTGTTATCTTCAGATAACTTATCGCCAGATTCTTTCAGTAACTTTTCAGTTTGAAAAATCATTGCATCAGCCTCATTGATTTTATCGGCTGTTTCTTTCGCCTTCTTATCACTTTCTGCATTCGCTTCAGCTTCTTGCTTCATTTTCTGAATTTCCTCTTCGGTTAATCCAGAAGAAGCTTCAATTCTAATGTCCTGCGTTTTATTTGTTGCCTTATCTGTAGCACTTACTTTAATGATACCATTGGCATCAATATCAAAAGTTACTTCAATTTGTGGCACCCCACGTTGCGCTGGTGGAATTCCGTCTAGGTGAAAACGACCAATTGTCTTGTTGTCGTTTGCCATTGGGCGCTCACCTTGCAATACGTGAATCTCTACAGAAGGCTGATTGTCTGCTGCCGTAGAAAACACCTGACTTTTCTTCGTTGGGATGGTAGTGTTTGCATCAATCAACTTTGTCATTACGCTACCCATGGTTTCAATACCAAGTGATAGTGGCGTAACATCTAGTAACAATACATCTTTTACATCTCCAGTTAATACCCCACCTTGAATTGCAGCTCCTACCGCTACAACCTCATCTGGATTTACTCCTTTATTAGGCGCTTTTCCGAAGAACTTCTCTACCGCGTCCTGAACCGCAGGAATACGTGTAGAACCTCCTACCAAGATAATCTCATCGATATCACTCTTTGAAAGTCCAGCAGCTTTTAGTGCTTTTTCACAAGGGGCAATAGTTCTCTTTACTAAATCGTCTATTAATTGCTCAAACTTAGCACGTGTTAACGTTTTCACCAAGTGCTTCGGTCCGCTAGCGGTAGCCGTTACATACGGTAAGTTAATTTCAGTTTGTGCAGAAGAAGACAATTCAATCTTTGCTTTCTCTGCAGCTTCTTTTAAACGTTGTAATGCCATTGGGTCTTTACGAAGATCCATATCTTCAGCACTCATAAACTCATCTGCCAACCAGTTAATAATTTTCTGGTCTACATCGTCACCACCTAAATGTGTATCACCATCTGTTGCCAATACTTCAAATACACCATCTCCTAATTCAAGGATAGATACATCATGCGTACCACCACCAAAATCGAATACTACAATTTTCTGATCGGTGCTCTTTTTATCTAATCCGTATGCCAATGCAGCCGCTGTAGGCTCATTGATAATACGTTCTACTTTTAATCCAGCAATTTCTCCGGCTTCTTTAGTAGCCTGACGCTGACTGTCATTAAAGTATGCTGGTACAGTAATTACCGCACGACTTACATCCTGACCAAGATAATCTTCTGCCGTTTTCTTCATTTTCTGAAGAATCATAGCACTTAATTCTTGTGGAGTGTACAAACGACCATCGATATCTACACGTGGTGTATTGTTGTCACCTTTTACCACTTTATAGGCTGCGCGTTCTGCTTCTTTACTAGACTCAGAAAATTTATTCCCCATAAAACGCTTGATAGAAGCAACTGTTTTTGTTGGGTTGGTAACTGCCTGACGTTTTGCAGGATCACCTACCTTAATTTCGCCTCCTTCTACAAATGCAATCACAGAGGGAGTTGTTCTTTTTCCTTCGGCGTTAGGGATTACCGTTGGCTCGCTACCTTCCATTACCGAAACGCAAGAGTTAGTTGTCCCTAAGTCGATTCCAATTATTTTACTCATATTATTAGTGTTATATTTTTTAAATTGAATTTTCTTACGCTCTCTATAAGTCAAGGACTATGCCATTGCAACCTAACTGACAGGGTGTCAGAATTCATCCTAAAACAGCGCATTTTTCGTCAGTACAAGCACTATAGCCCAATTGCAGTAGTACAAATTAGGGCGTTCCCCTGCGCTATGCGTCGCATTTACCTAACCCCGCGCCAAACCCCTAAAGTTTCAGCTAGTAAAATTACAAGCTACAGCAGGGTCTGGCTATCGCTACTCGCTTTTTGCGACACTAGAAACTTAAAAAAACTCGTACTACATACAAAAGGCGAATACATACAATAATATCGCAAAAGAGCTCAAACACACCGCTCTATCCATAACGCAGTGCATACCTAAATTTTACCCTTCTCTTACAAACGCTTGACTTAAACTAAAAGGGCCGTAAACAATGATTTTAAAAGGAATTACACCACACACACTCCCCTTCTGAAATAAAAATGTATTTTTAATTTTCTGGAAACACCCTAACAAACCAAGCATACATGAGTACATTCTTTCAAACCCTATACCGCAAACAAAAGCCCCGTTATAAAATAGTCTTGAATACTAAAATTGTTCTGGCTTGCGTCGTATTTACACTATGTATGGCTTGCCAAAACACTACTAAATTGCCAGACCCACTGCAAGCAGGTTGGCAAAATCAGGCCGTGTGCGAAGTTGTAGAAAACAATCCAAAAATTAGAGTGCTTAAATGTACCTTCCCGCCGGGGGTAGGACATGATAAACACTATCATGCATCTCACTTTGGTTACACCATACAAGGAAGTACATTTAAAATTACAGATACCACAGGCACCCGAGTTGTAGAAGTGCCAACTGGAACAGAGTTTTATAATGACGGCATAGATTGGCACCAAGTACAAAACGTAGGCGATAGCACAGCAATTTTTTTAATTGTAGAACCAAAATAAACGTGTGCTGCATAGGTCTCCAGAGATACTTATTAGGAAGGGGTATTGTTCTGTTCATACAGAAGAATAATAAAAATGAATACCTTGCATATTCATGAGCCAACCCACAAAACAATCTCCGCTGTATATTATCTTGCTTATTCTAGCAGGGGAAGCAGTGTTTATACTTCCCTTCGTTTTAGCACGAGTGTTTAGAGCAACCGTTTTAGATGTTTTTAATATTACCAATGTAGAAATCGGACTCTGTTTCTCCATCTACGGACTCGTAGCGCTAGGGTCTTATCTTATTGGAGGACCGTTAGCCGATAAATTTGAGCCCCGAAAGCTCATGGGTATTGCTCTTGTGTTAACTGCCCTTGGCGGAATTGTCTACGCTAACAATCCGTCGTTGTTTCACCTTAAGGTTTTATATGGCTATTGGGGTTTTACTACCATATTTTTGTTCTGGGCACCTATGATAAAGGCTACTCGTGTTTGGGGAGGCACAACAAACCAAGGAAAAGCCTTCGGATTTCTTGATGGGGGTCGCGGACTCGTTGGCGCGCTGTTTGGGTTGTTGGGGGTGTATGTGTTTTCTCTTTTTATTCCTTCAGAAAATGTAGCGCTTAATACATTTCAACAAAAGGATGCCTTTGCTATGGTAGTCTATATTTCGTCAATACTAGTTGCCCTTATTGGTGTTGCTGTGTTCTTCTTTTTAAAATCTAAAGTTTCCGAAGAAAATATACTGCGCGAAAAAATAACACTAAAAAACATACAATCTGTACTCAAACTACCGTCTGTATGGCTACTCATGGTAATAATACTGTGCGCTTATGTAGGCTATAAAATAACCGATATCTTCTCACTTTATGCAAGTAAGGTATTATACTATTCTGAAGTAGATGCTGCCAAAACAGGCACCTTTCTGCTCTTTATACGGCCTATTGTAGGGGTAACCATTGGTTTTTTGGCAGATAGAAGCAGGCCTTCGCTCTACCTCTGCCTAGGTTTTTTATTCTCTATTATTGGAGCTTCCTTATTTGCTTCAGGGATCTTAGGACCTGGTACAGACATGATGTTTTTCTTAACCATTATTATTACAGCAATTGGTGTGTACGCAGCGCGCGTATTGTATTTTGCCGTAATGCGAGAAGGTAAAATTCCGCTGGCACTTACAGGTACGGCGGTAGGGCTTATTTCGTTTGTGGGTTATACCCCCGATATATTTGCAGGACCTATGACTGGCTATTTGTTAGACACGTTTAAAGGTGCTACAGGGCATCATTATGTGTTTTGGTTACTGGCTGGTTTTTCTACTGTTGGTTTACTGGCTTCCATTATTTTTTATAGAATTTCAAAACCTACATCTTAATATATATGATGCGTAAAGCGTAGTTGTTGAAAACTATTTTCAATAAATTAGGAATTATTCCATAATTTTGGATTATTTCCTTTTTTATGTTTATCAATACGCATACTTATTTTAGTTTACGCTACGGCACTATTGCCTCTAGAGCACTTTTGGAGTATTTCCAACATGTAGGCATACAACGTTTTGCTATTACAGATATTAATACTACTTCGGCTTGTCTAGAGATACTTAGAATGGCGCCTACGTACAATGTAAGTCCGATAATAGGTGTTGATTTTAGAAATGGTGCACAACAACAATTTATCATGTACGCTGCTAGTAATAACGGATTTAAAAACATAAATACTTATCTGTCTCACTTCTTGCATACCGAAACCCAAATTCCTAAGACAGCCAAAAAACTGCCCGATACTTTTGTGGTGTATCCGTTTCAGCAAAATCAACATAAAAAATTAGGGAAACATGAATATTTAGGCGTACGCGCAACAGACCTCAACCGTTTAAAATTTTCTCCTTGGCGTAAAAAAACACACAAACTTGTAGCCTTACATACCATTTCATTTCAAGATAAAAAAGGTTTCAACACACATAGGTTATTACGTGCCATAGACAACAATACACTGCTTAGCAAGCTAACTGTTTCTGAACAAGGAAGTGAAACCCACACGTATATTTCTGCAGAAAAACTAAAAGAAAGCTTTAAAGAATTCCCTGAGCTCCTTTGCAATGCAATCAGCTTATTAGAACAGTGCCATGTAACCTTCGATTTCAGTAAAGAAACACCTAACAACCAGCAATGTTTTACAAAATCTGAAACCGAAGATTACTCACTTTTAAAGAAACTTACCTATAGCGGCCTCCCCTATCGCTTCGGAAAAAATCCTGAAAAAAGTATCCTATCGCGTATTGAAAAAGAGCTAGACATTATTAAACAGAAGGGGTTTGTTTCGTATTTTCTTATTAACTGGCACATTTTAGAATACGCCCGAAGCAAAGGCTATTTTTATGTAGGGCGTGGAAGCGGTGCTAACAGTGTTGTGGCATATCTGCTTCGTATTACAGACGTAGACCCAATTGAGCTTGACCTATATTTTGAGCGCTTTATTAATTTATATCGTAAGAATCCGCCCGATTTCGATATCGATTTTTCATGGACAGACCGTGACGATATTACCAAATTCATCTTTAAAACCTTTAAAAATACTGCGCTTATTACTGTATACAATACCTTTAAATACAAGGCAGCAGTACGGGAGTTGGGTAAAGTGTTCGGACTTCCAAAAGCGGAGATAGACATACTGTCTTCTGGGCGTTATAATTTTACAACGCTAGATAAACTATCGCAACTCGTGGTTACCTATAGCCAACGCATCGAGGGCTTCCCTAATTATTTGGGCATACACGCCAGCGGTATTATTATTTCTGAAAAGCCTATTCACTATTATACGGCTACTTTTATGCCGCCAAAAGGCTTTGCTACCACACAGTTTGATATGGTAGTAGCAGAAGACATTGGGCTCTACAAATTTGATATTTTAAGTCAGCGTGGCCTCGGAAAAATTAAAGACGCAGTTACAATTATTCGAAATAATCACCCAAAAGATGCACGTATAGACATTCATGATATTAAACGTTTTAAGCAAGATGAACGTATTAAACACTTGCTAAGAAATGCCAAAGCTATTGGCTGTTTTTATGTAGAATCGCCTGCTATGCGTATGTTACTTCGGAAATTACAGGTTGATGATTACCTAGGCCTGGTAGCGGCAAGTTCGGTAATTCGTCCTGGTGTTGCCAAATCTGGAATGATGCGACAGTACATTCTACGACACCGATTTCCAGAAAAGCGAAACGAAGCCCACCCTGCCCTGCTGGATATTATGCCCGAAACCTACGGTGTTATGGTGTATCAAGAAGATGTGATAAAAGTAGCCCACTATTTTGGCGGTCTCGATTTAGGAGAAGCAGATATGTTACGTCGTGGTATGAGCGGGAAATTTCGCTCTCGAGACGAGTTTTTAAAAGTAAAACAACAGTTCTTCGACAATTGTAAAAAGCAAGGCAAGTCGTATGAGCTCACTGCCGAAGTATGGCGCCAAACCGAAAGTTTTGCAGGCTATGCTTTTGCCAAAGGGCATTCTGCATCTTACGCCGTAGAAAGCTACCAAAGTCTATTTTTAAAAGCCTATTACCCCTTAGAATACATGGTAGCCACACTTAATAATGGCGGCGGATTTTACCGGCAAGAATTGTATGTGCATGAAGCGCGTATGCATGGCGGTTCTATACTTCCGCCTTGTGTTAATAAAAGCGAGGCGCTTGCAGTAATTCGTGCCACAAATATTTATTTAGGGTTTGCCTTTCTACAATCGCTAGAATCTAAAACTATAACACGTTTGATAGAAGAAAGACAGTACAACGGCCATTTTTCTAGTCTAGACAACTTTATAGATCGCGTGCCCATTAGTATGGATCAGATTTCAATATTGATAAAAATAAATGCATTTCGTTTTACAAATCGCAACAAGCGCGAATTGCTTTGGGAAGCCCATATGAAAATTAATAAAATTTCATTCGAGGAAAAAAAGCTACTATTATTTACTGCTGAAAAGGTTAATTACAAAACACCCAATTTACCAAACACTCTATTAGAAGATGCCTTTGACGAGTTGGAACTACTTGGTTACCCGTTGTGTAACCCGTTTTCACTATTAATACAGCCGCCAAAAGGAACATTACGCGCACAACACTTATATCATTTCGAAAATAGACTCGTTAAAATAAATGGCTATTTGGTAACCATAAAGCATACAGCCACTGCAAATGGTAAACGTATGTTTTTTGGGACATTTTTAGATGAAGATGGCGATTTTATAGACACGGTTCACTTTCCTCCTGTTGCTGCAAAATATCCCTTTAGAGGAAAAGGAATCTACCAAATTATAGGAAAAGTACTAAATGAATTTGACTGTATTACCATAGAGGTCACCCAAATGGAACGTCTCGCTATTATTGAAGACCCTAGATACGCCGAAGGAGCCGTACAGACAAGAGCAAGTGGTAAGCGGTATAAGAATATAGTAGTGAGTAGTGAGTAGTGGATAGTGGATAGTGGATAGTGGATAGTGAGGTTACTCTTTTTACCTTAAACCCGTTTATTTTTTGACAATTCCAAAGTCGGTTTGCTTCTTTTTTTCGTCTCGAGTGGTTTTTCTGATTGCTTGGTTTTTAGCAATAGACGCTTCGTTTTTATAGCCACGTGGGTGGTCTAAATGAATTACAACTGCATTGTACCTAATTTGCTTGCTTTTAATCCCGAGGTTTACGAGTCGCTCCCCCAACTCACGGTCTTGTCCGCCGTACTGCATACGTTCATCAAAACCGTTTACAGTTACGATATCGTCTTTCCATCCCGAAGCGTTATGCCCGTTCCAGCTTGCATTTGTAGGTGTTACCGCGTTCAACAACGAGGCTTTTAGTCCGCCAGAGGTAAGTTTGTTATTCTTAAATGAGGCTTTTAAGCCATTCTTTTTTAGCCAGTGCACATCAAAACACGCTTCTGAATAAATATCTTCTTTTGTAATTTTTTCTGAAATATTCATAGGCAACATAAAATAGCCGCCCGACAAAAAGTAACCCTCTTCTCTGTATTTAACGTGCTGCTCTACAAAATCTTTACGCGGAATACAATCGCCATCGCTCATGATAATATAAGGCGTACTACACTTTACAATTGCCTTATTCAAAATTTGAGACTTCTGAAAGCCATTGTCTTCATGCCATACATGCACAATTGGATAAAACACTTCCTTTTGCATACGGTCTAGCAATTCTTTTGTCTCTTGAGTAGAACCATCGTCTGCAATAACAATCTCAAACATTCTATAGGTTTGGTTGTTATACCCATATAACACTTTCTCTAACCATTTAGTAGAATTATAAGTGCTTATTATTATGGAAGTATCTAACGTATTCACAAGTGCAAAGATAAGTTTATTTCTTTCTGAAATAAAACGCCGATTGGTCACCTGCTCCCTTTTTATTTAACCTCTTTGCTTTTCGATTCAACTTAAAATTAGTTAGTTTTCGCTGCAATGACTTTTTAAACCCTCTTTGCTTAGGGGCAGAAAGCGGAATATCTTTCATGTATTTCTCACTTCCTGTAAACTGAAAATGCGTAGCATCGTCTTCTATTTTATACAGATCTAACGCCGCTTCTTGCGCAAGAATTTCCATACTTTCTTCAGAATACAGGAAAAAATGCCTTGGCGCGTCTAATTGCACCCAGTTTTCTCTGTAATGTTTCCAAGCATATGAAGAGGTGGTAGGGATTCTAATAATACAAACACCGTTAGGTGCTAACAGTTCCACAATCTTTTTAAAGTGTTGCTTCGGATTTGGAAGATGCTCAAAAGAATGGTGATAGGTAATAATATCCCAAGTGCCAGCGATATCAAAAATTTCGGCCTTCTTTATTTCTAGCCCGTTGGGGTATTTTAAATCGTTTGCTAGAAATGGGTCGCAACCAAGTAAATTTTTAAGGCCCACTTCGGCTAACGGGTACAAAAAATTTCTTCCATTACCACAGCCAACATCTAGGATGCGTGTGTCTTTAGTAACCTTAAGCTCTTTAAAAATGGCATATTCTTTTTTACCTATCAACTTTCCGAGGGTGTTGCGATAGGTTGCACCGCCTAATGCAGACCATTGGTATTGTTTTTTCTTAATGGAGCCTTTAAAGCCTAAAAACTTATCGCCTGAGTAAGCACCAAAACTATAGTAGTTTTCTGGGTAGTATGCAGACATGTCTTCAGGAAACTCTGCTATCTGTAAGCATTTGCATTGTGAACATTCAAAATAATTAAATGTCTCCCGAAGCCCGAACATCATTTCACGTGCTTGATATGAGGTATTGTCTTTAGAATTTCCGCAAATTCTACAATGCATGTCAATTATTTTAACGATAATATAAAGGTAAACTTTTTTGTTTTTTTCAAATATCGTTGGGTAACAAGAACATTTCCTAGATTTGTACTATGGTTACAGTATCGGTTATTATTCCCACGTATAACGAGGCAGCGTATATAGAAGGCGCCTTACAATCGGTCCTCTTTGCCGATGAAATAATCGTAATAGATAGTTATAGCACAGACGAAACAGTATCGATTGCGAAACAGTATACCAATACTATCTTACTTCGGGAATTCGATAATTTTTCGGCACAAAAAAATCATGCCTTACAAAAAGCCACGGGCGATTGGGTACTGTTTGTAGATGCCGATGAACGGGTGACGCATTCGCTAGAAAACGAAATTAAAGAAACACTTGCCAACCCTAAACACGGTGGCTACAAGTTAAATTTTCCGCATTTTTACATGAACCGATTTCTCTATCACCACAGTGACGACGTGCTGCGTTTGGTACAAAGAAACGGGGCTTCATTTAGTGGATCTGTTCATGAAAAACTACAATGTACCGGCAGCATTGGCAAACTTAGGCACCCAATGCTACACTACACCTACAAAGGTTTGCAAAATTATATAACCAAAAAAGAAAGTTACGCATGGTTTCAAGCAGAACAACGGTTTGAAAAAGGCGAGCGCACCACTTGGGCGAAGTTGGTTATAAAACCATGTTATCGGTTTTTTAGCTCGTATATAGTAAAAGGAGGCTTTAGAGATGGTGTTCCTGGTCTTACTGTAGCTGCGGTAAATGCCTATGGTGTTTTTCAGCGGTATGTAAAATTACGGCTGCTTCAAAAAGGAATGCGTTAAGCTGTTAGAACCATTTTCCAAACTTCAACTTTCGTTTAAATTTTGCCAAGGTCCATTCTCCTTTTACGTCAATTCGGTTTATCTGAAAAGGATTTTTAAACGGAAATGATTCTATTCTATTCCCAATTCTCAGTCCGTTTTTAATTCCCGCATCTTCTAATTGTTTGAAGAATATGGCTTGCTCAGGATTTTTCCGCGGAAACTTGCCGTACGGATACGCGACGACGTTTGTAAAGTTTAGGTTTTCCTCTTCTGCAAGTTTAAGGCACTTTTGAGTGTCTTCGGAAACTTCCTGAAATGATAATTCGTCATATTTTTTGTGCTGAAAGCTATGGTACGCCAGTTCTATCGTATCTGAAGGTAACGTTCGTAGTTGTGCTGCGGTCATAATTGGCAAATTTCCTGTATTCCACGTATCTGCTTTTCCGAGGTAAGCCAACGGAATAAAAAAGGTAGCTTTCAACTTATATTTCCGAAGTAAAGGCACCGCATAGTTTAACTGATTTACATAACCATCGTCGAACGTGATGATGCAATTTTTTTTAGCTGGCAATTCTGAAATAGCAGCTGTTTCAGAAAAATGATAGGTCTTATAGCCTTCTGAAACTAACAGCTTACAATGTGCCTCAAAATTAGCCATGCTACATGTTAAACCTTCACCGCTCTCGGGATGAATATTGTGGTACATGAGTATTGGTAGTTTTGACGAGGCCATAGTGTGCGGTACGTGGTAAAATTAGTACTTTTACGGAAACTATACACTGTACTTGAATTCTCCTGTGAAAATTTCGGCACTAGCCATAACCTTAAACGAAGCTGAGCACATAGAAGGCTTTGTGAGAAGTCTATGGTTTGCAGACGAAATTGTAATTGTAGACTCTTTTAGTTCAGACAATACAGTAGCATTGGCAGAACAACACGAGAATGTTGTAGTGCACCAACGCACTTTTGACAACTTCTCTTCCCAAAAGAATTTTGCAATTTCGAAGGCATCTCATGACTGGGTAGTTTTTTTTGACCCAGATGAAGAAATCACCAAACCCTTAGCAGACGAGATAGTTGCTACGCTTGCCAACCCAAAACATCAGGGGTACATGGTTAAAAGGCAATTGTATTTTATGAAGAAGCGCATTAAGTACAGCGGATTTCAAACCGATTGGGTGGTGCGATTGTTTCACAAAGACTTCTGTGAATATAATGGCAACCTTGTTCATGAAACTATTGATGTGAATGGTAGCACAGGAAAACTAACACAGCGCCTACCCCACCATACGTATAAAAACTTTGACGACTACACCCGAAAATTACATAAGTATAGTGCGCTGCAAGCCCAGATGATGTATGACAAAGGCAAAAAGCCGAAATTATTTCAGTTCTTTTTTAGACCTTTTTATAGGTTTTGGCATCAGTACATTCTTAGACTTGGTATTTTAGATGGAAAAGAAGGATTTATACTCGCCTATGTTAATGCTTTTACGGTTTTTAAGCGCTATGTTAATCTTTGGTTATTGTACCGAAAAATAGACTAAAGATGAAAGAGATATTTTTAGAATCGCATAACCTTAAGAATCCGTTTTCTGGTTTTGGGCAATTTAATTTGCACCTTATAAGAGGTTTGTCACAAAATGACCTCAGCCATTTAAACATAACACTTCATGCTAAAGATACAGGCGTTTTACAAAAAGAGTATGGCAGTACCTTTATCTATAAAAAATACAAGAGCCTAACACGCCACAAGCCATTTAGAATTAAGAAAAAATACGATTTGTGGCATTGTTTAAATCAGAATATTAAAGTTGAACCTTTTTACAATATTCCATATTTATTAACGGTTCATGATATTCACTTTATTACAGAGGGTTCTGACGGGTTACAGCAAAAGTTACGTGCACAATTCAATAAAAAATTACAACGCGCTACTGCTATCACTTATATTTCAGAATTTGCGAAAAAAGATACCCACAAACATTTTGAGGTTCCTAATGTACCCGAGTTTGTAATCTATAACGGCAACACTATTACAGATGTTTCGGTACCAGAAAATTTTGCCCCAAAGAAAACTCCAAGCGCGCCATTTCTCTTTTCGATAGGCGATTTTAGTGAACGAAAGAATTTTATTTCGCTTGTTGAAATGTTACGCCATTTACCCCATCACCAACTTGTTTTGGCTGGAAATAATCAGTCTGTGTATGCAGACACCTTGCGCAATTTGGTAGAAACGTATCAACTTACCAATAGAGTGATACTCCCAGGAAAGATTGGTGACGACGAAAAAAAATATTATCTGAAGAACTGTGAAGCTTTTCTGTTTCCGTCATTACGAGAAGGCTTTGGAATCCCTCCCATAGAAGCTATGCGTTTTGGAAAACCTGTTTTTTTATCAAACAATACCTCGCTACCAGAAATAGGTGGTGCACAAAGTTTTTATTGGGATCATTACGATCCAGAATATATGGCAACTATTTTTAAGGAGGGTATGGAAACTTATTTTGCACATCAGACCGAATACGAAGAATGGTATATTGCGCGCGCTAAAAGTTTTAACTGGAAAACTACAGCCAAGCAGTATCTAGATGTCTATAACACAATTTTGCAGTAAGTTTGCGGTATGAGAGATGTTGCCATCATCATAGTAAACTTTAACACCGCAGAATACACATTAGCATGTGTAAAGGCGGTGCAAGATAAAGCCAATACACAACTAAGCTACCAGGTGATTGTTGTGGATAACAATTCTGAACTAGAAGACTACAAACAATTAGAAGCCAACTTTCCGAAGCAAGACAATTTCACCTTGCATAGGAGTCCGATAAACACTGGATTCGGTGGGGGAAACATGTTAGGAATGCCATATGCAAACGCCCGCTATCTCCTTTTTCTTAACAATGATGCCATGTTGCTAAACGATTGTTTAAGCATCTTGACAAGCTATATGGATACCCATGACGATGTTGGTGTTTGTACTGCACAAAATTACAATGAGCACAACAAATTTGTGCCTTCTTTTGATCACAATAAAGGCCTACGAAGGCTGTTATTTGGGCGTGGATTTCTAGAGAAATTAAACCCTAACACCTATCCGAAGCGAAAAAAAGAATACACCCAACCCGTTGAAGCTAATTGGGTAAATGGAGCTTTTCTGTTTTTTAGGGCAACTGCATTTAACGCTGTGGGCGGTTTTGATAACAACATTTTTCTATACTGGGAAGAAATGGACATTTGCCATCGTTTAAAGAAACATGGCTTAAAGAGCACCCTTGTACCAGAAGCTAAAATATTGCATTATCAAGGCGTGAGCACAGGCACATCTAAAATTATTAGTAAAGAAAGTTACATTTCTTATTTGTATGTTATTCTTAAAAACTACGGAAATTTTAAATGGTACGTTATACGTCTGTACTTGATGATAGCGTTAGCACTAAAACCAAAAAAATGGTATTTACTGCCTATAATTGTACGAGGTAATTCACTTACCCAATCTTTGAAACAAAAACAAACCTTACGATTTTATGAAGACTGAAATAGAAAATGCCTTAGCAACCTTAAAACGTGGCGGATTAATTCTCTACCCAACCGATACGGTTTGGGGAATAGGTTGTGATGCAACCAATGCAGATGCGGTTGATAAAATTTACGCCTTAAAAAAGCGTGCTGAAAATAAAGCAATGATCTGTTTGGTACACGATTTTAAAATGTTGAATCAGTTTGTAGAAGAAATACCTGAAGTAGCCTACGACATTTTAAAATACGCAGTAAAACCTACTTCCATAATTTACGACGACCCTATTAGAGTTGCAACCAACTTGATTGCAGAGGACAATTCGCTTGCTTTTCGGGTTTCGAAAGATGATTTTTGTAAAACGCTCATCAGAAAGTTTAGAAAACCTATTGTTTCTACCTCTGCGAATTTAAGTGGCAAAGCAACCCCACGCTCATTTGCGGAAATTTCCGAAGAAATTAAAAGCGGTGTAGATTATGTAGTGAATCACGGTAGAAAAGGAAAGAGTTCTAATCCGTCTGCTATAATTAAATTAAAATTAAACGGGAGTGTAACTGTAATTAGAGAATAAAGGGTAAAAGTATAAGGCTAAGTTGCGCTACCAAAGCGTATGTTGTACCTTTGCACGAGCAAAATATAACAATGCCTTCTAACTATAAAACAGCACTTAAAAATCCGGTTTTTCGTGTTATTTCAAAAGCCGCCAAAGACCTTCAATTAGAAACATATGTAATTGGCGGTTTTGTACGCGACCACATTCTAGAGCGAGGCTCGGCAAAAGACATTGATATTGTTGCGGTGGGCAGTGGCATTGAATTAGCCAAAGCTGTTTCTAAGTTACTTCCCGGAACTCCTAACGTTTCAGTTTTTAAAAATTACGGTACGGCCATGCTAAAAACTGGTGGCATAGAACTTGAATTTGTAGGCGCTAGAAAAGAGTCGTATGCAGAAGATAGTAGAAACCCATCGGTAGAAAACGGAACACTTCAAGACGATCAAAACAGGCGTGATTTTACCATTAATGCCTTAGCAATAAGCCTAAATGAGACTACCTTCGGAGATTTATTAGACCCGTTTGGTGGTATTAAAGACCTTCAGAAAAAAACAATTCGGACTCCTTTAGATCCAGACATTACGTATAGCGACGATCCTTTACGAATGTTACGAGCCATTCGATTTGCTACACAATTAGATTTTATGATTGAGCCAGCGTCGCTTGAGGCAATTACTAGAAATGCGAATAGGATTAAGATTATTTCTAAAGAACGTATTGTAGATGAAATTAATAAGATTCTTATGGCTTCTGTGCCTTCAAAAGGATTTGCGCTCTTGCATAAAACGAAGCTTTTACAATATATTTTTCCAGAATTACTAGCGTTGCAAGGAATTGAAGAAAAAGAAGGGCAACGACACAAAGATAATTTTTGGCACACCTTAGAAGTGGTCGATAATATTTCAGAAACTACAGATAATCTTTGGTTACGCTGGGCTGCGTTGTTGCACGATATTGGGAAAGCACCTACAAAACGATTTGATAAAAAAATAGGCTGGACCTTCCATGCACATGAATTTGTGGGTTCAAAAATGGTTTTTAAACTGTTTAAACGATTGAAAATGCCACTGAATGACAAAATGAAATTTGTTCAGAAAATGGTGTTAATGAGTTCTAGACCTATTGTATTGGCAAGCGAAGTAACCGATAGTGCCGTACGCCGATTGGTTTTTGACGCAGGCGACTATGTGGAAGATTTAATGACCTTGTGTGAAGCAGACATCACGACTAAAAATCCGAAGAAATTTAAAAAGTACCACAGTAATTTTCAATTGGTACGCAGTAAGATTTCAGAAGTAGAAGAACGAGACCGTATTCGAAATTTTCAGCCTCCAGTTAGCGGAGAAGAAATTATGAAAACGTTCAATTTAAAACCATCTCGAGAAATAGGAATTATTAAAGAGGCTATTAAAGAGGCTATTCTTGAAGGAGAGATTCCTAACGAGTACGAGCCTGCCAAAGCATTTATGCTAAAAAAAGGAAAAGCACTTGGATTAACAGAAGCGTGATGAAGCAGTTATTGTTAGAAACAGAGCGTCTATGGTTGCGTCCCTTTGCTTTGGGAGACGAGGAACAGGTGTTGGTTTTTAGTAGTAACCCGGTGATTAATAAATATACTGGAGACCCAATAATTACAACCTTAGATGGTGTAACAGATTTGATTAAAAATGTGTGGCTTTCAGACTATAAAAAGTTTGGGTATGGCAGATATGCTGTAATAGAGAAAGAGAGCAAAACAATATTAGGTTTTTGTGGCGTAAAGTATTTACCAGAGATAGACGAAACAGATTTAGGGTATCGGCTTATACCAAACTATTGGGGTAAAGGAATTGCAACAGAAGCCTCTAAAGCTATTCTAGAACACGCCTTTAATGATTTAAATCTAAAAAGAATTGTGGCTACTGTATATCCAGAAAATACAGCTTCTACCCGAGTCTTAAAAAAACTAAACTTTCAGTTTGAAAAAAAGGCATCGTATCCTGACGAAGAAGCTATTTTAGATTGGTATGTAATAACTAAAGAAGATTATGAAAGATCATAAAAAAGTAATGTATTGGTTGCTTATTGGCTGTGCCCTTATTTTTATAATGGTTGTAGTGGGTGGAATTACAAGACTTACTCATTCTGGGCTATCTATATCTAATTACAAACTAATCTCAGGTACTATACCGCCTTTAAATGAAACAGAGTGGCAAGCAGCATTCGATTTGTATAAGCAGTATCCTGAATATCAAAAACTAAACAGCAACTTTACCCTGGCAGACTTTAAAGACATCTACTTTTGGGAGTGGTTGCATCGTGTACTTGGGCGATTTATAGGTGTGGTGTTTATCATTCCGTTTCTTTACTTTTTGCTAAAAAAACAACTCACCAAGCCAACGATAAAAAAATGTATTGTCTTACTCTTTCTTGGCGGATTTCAAGGTTTTTTGGGGTGGTATATGGTAAAAAGTGGCCTGATAGATCATCCTGACGTGAGTCACTACCGACTCGCCATGCACTTAACCACTGCCTTTATCACCTTTGCGTATACGTTTTGGGTGGCATTAGATTTAAAATTTCCAGAGCGTAAAGAAATCCACAAAGGGTTACGAAACCTTATTCGATTGGGGTTAGTGCTCTTGCTTGTACAGATTATCTGGGGTGCTTTTGTGGCGGGTTTAGATGCAGGATGGATTCACAACCACTGGCCTTTAATGAGCGATGGAGAACTTATTCATGAAACTGTAACCATAGAGCAAACCCCAGTATGGAAGAACTTTGTAGAAGGCAAAAGTGGTGTACAATTTGTACATCGTTATCTGGCATACATAGTTGTTGGTTTAATAATTTTAATTTGGCACAAGTCTAAAAAAATAAACCGAACCCCTTTGCAGACGAAAGGAGTTCGATGGTTGTTAATTTTGGTAGGAGTACAATTTATTTTAGGTGTACTAACACTTCTAATGCACGTGCCAGTAGTCTTAGGAGTATTGCATCAAGTATTCGCCTTTTTCTTATTGGCAGCGATGACATTTACATTACACCGTTTTAGCAAATAATAGTTACTCTTTAGGAATAACCGTTGCTGCTTCTGGTTTCGCAAAAACAGTGTCGTCTAAGGTAAGTGTAGATATAGTTACCTTAGTAAACTCCATATCATTACGTTTGCTGGTAGGTGCGCCGTTTTCAACGTTATACCATGTCAAGGTCTCAGGTAGAATTAATCCGTTAAGCTCTTGCCAATTACTGTATTTTATAAAACGCCAGTCATCACTTTTTTCTCCTGTTTTAAAGGTTACCGTATACGCTAACCATTCCATTTTGTTGGTTTCAGTATCGTAAAATAAAATGTATTCATCTTCTGGGGTATCACCCACATTTGCTTTATAACCAATTTTAATGCCTTTATACATTTTTCCGTCGAGTTCTGTTTCAGCAACAGTAGAGTACTCAATACCATCGTCTGCTAAAATGAAGGGCATTGCATAAAAATAAAACATGAGGTTGTGATAAAAACGGGCATTTCCTTGGTAAGAATCTGGCTTATTCTGCAACAGCCACACGTCTTCACCGTCGTATCCAATAGACCAATCTTTGTGTTCTATTTTGGCCTTTCTATTTTTTAAATCCGTTGTGTGCGTTTCGGTACCGCTACGGCCCTCTATCTGGTAACAGAGGTTATTCATAGTAGTCCAAGTATCTATACCTCCATGCGCTTCAAATATAGCCGCTAATGCCTCTGGATATGTAGGCGTGGTATTTTCTATTTCTGAAACTTCTACAGTGTCATGAATTACTACGGTGTCTTCTGATTTTACATCATTTTTACAAGCAACAATACTTATTATCGCTACGATTAAGATTAGTGTTTTTTTCATGTTCCTAGTTTTTAAGTGTTTTAGTTTGAAACTTTCGTTTTAAGTCGAAAGATGTGGTCAAACCTTAAAGTGCGGTCTATTTTTTTATAAATTTTAGTGTTGCTGTCCCCTTTTCCGAAGCAATTGTTATAAAATAAACTCCGCTAGCATACGATGACACATCTAATTTAAACGAATTAGTTGTATGTAGCGTATCGCTAAAAATTGTCTTACCATGAATGCTATTCACTGCTATTCGTAGTGTTACTTGCATAGATTCTAAGGCCACTAAAAGATTATTAGTTGCTGGATTTGGGTACACCTGTATGTTAGCAGAAGTAAATTCTGAAACCCCCAAAGTAACGGCAGGGTCTAAGTAATCGGGTATTCTATTGGCGTTGGTATCGTCGTCTGTTGGGCTTCCGTTGCTGTTATAATCTTCGTCTGCGGTACGGGTACCATCACCATCGTCATCGTCGTCTTGAAAATTTGGAATTGTATCATCATCGGTATCGTCGTCTGTAAGATCTCCGTTAGCGTTTGTGTCTTCTATGGCATCGGGTACTAAATCGTTATCATTATCTGGCAAGCCAGTTTCATCTGTAGCAATAATAAAAGATACCACCGCATAGCAACTTGTATCACCATTTTGAGCTGAAGCATATAATTGTTGCGGATTGCTTGTGTTGGGGTAGGCCTCAGGGTTTGTAATTGAATTATTTAGTGCCTGCGCATCTGCCATTGTTTCATAATACGAAATTTGAGCATTTGCAATGCCATCTGCTAAAATTTCATCGTTAACGGTTAAATCAAAAATTGCCATTCCATCTCCATCGCCTTCATTTATATATATGTTATTGGGTTGGGTTGGTTCTGGAATTTCAAACACTACAATGTCCATATCTAACAAGGTAACACAGCCCGTATTCATGTTTTCTACCCTGATGTAGATAATCTGGAGAAAGGCACTAATATTCTGGTATGGGCTTGCTAAAGCGTTTATACCACTCGCTGCGTCTGTAAAGTTCTCATGATATGTTACTACCAATTCTGGATCTCCAGCTACAATTTCAGCATCTTTTAAGGTTAAATCGAATATCGCAAAACCGTCATTATCATCATCACACACTTCTAGCGGAGAAGGCGCAAATACATTGGGAACATCTAGAACAATTAGCTGAAAATCTGTAACGTCAAAATCGGCATTACTTATGTTAGTCACTCTCGCATATAGCTGTTGCGGGTTTGAACTATTTACATACATAGTTTCATTAACGATAGGATTAGTATTTGAATCGGCATCTATTTGCGTTAGAAAAAACGCCACGTCGTAAGAAGCAGGGTCTTGCGTTCCTAAAATTTCCGATTCTGTAACTGTTAAATCAAAAGCTTCCATCCCGTCAAAAGGAAAATCATCGCATATTGCTAAGTCTGCTGGCTGATTTGCAGTGGCCTGAGCGTATGTTAGAGTTGTATATAATGCTAAGAAACTAAAAAGGAAAAGTGATTTCATAAGTATAATTTTAGACAAATATACAGTGCAATAAGTTAGTGTTTGGTGCTTTCAACCAAAATGTGCTTTATGTATCTTTGGCACTATGTATAAAAGTATTAGTAGTACGCAAAATTCTTTGGTGAAACAAATAGCGGCATTGATTGAAAAGTCGCGTGACCGTAAGAAATCGGGTTTATTTGTAATTGAGGGAGCTAGAGAAATAGCACTTGCTAAAAAAGGCGGCTATTGTTTTAAGCAGCTTTTATTTTGTGCTGAAATTTTTGTTGAAGACCCAACTAGGCTAACAACAGACCATACTGAAATCATTAAAATTTCCGAAGAAGTATACCAAAAACTGGCATATCGTACTACTACCGAAGGTGTTTTAGCAGTGGCTGAAGCAAAGGATCATTCGGTAGCAAACAGCCCACTTGAAAATGACAATCCGCTTGTCTTAGTTGCCGAAGCTCCCGAGAAACCTGGAAATATTGGCGCCTTGTTGCGTACGGCAGATGCGGCAAACGTAGATTTAGTAATTATTGCCAACCCGCGAACCGATATATACAACCCAAATATAATACGTAGCAGTGTTGGGTGTATTTTTACAAATAGCGTAATTACCGGAACTACGGCAGAGATACTTCAATTTCTGAAAAGTCAAAACATTCAAATTTACAGTGCTATACTACAAGATAGCATACCGTATCATCGCTGCGATTTTACCAAACCAACGGCTTTGGTTGTAGGAACAGAAGCTACCGGACTTACAGAAGAATGGCGTACCCAAAGCACTCAAAATATTATCATCCCAATGCAAGGAGAAATAGACAGTATGAATGTTTCGGTAGCTGCTGGAATTCTTATCTTTGAAGCCAAAAGACAGCGAAAATTTAAATAATTGCTATTGAGTCCACAGACGATTTTCTACATAATTATTGCAATCATAATTGGTAACTTTATACTTGATAAATGGTTAGACGCACTAAATGCTAAGCATTTTAATGATGCATTGCCTAATGAAATTAGCGATGTGTACGACCCTCAAGAATATCAAAAATCACAACGCTATAAAAAAGAGAAGTATCGCTTTGCACTTATTACCTCTACTCTTTCTATTATTGCAACACTAGCTTTTTTTGTTTTCGACGGTTTTGCACTTATCGACACTTGGGCACGTAGTTTTTCAGAAAACACGATAGTAATTGCCCTATTGTTTTTTGGCATTATTATGTTTCTTTCAGATGTTCTAAGTACTCCTTTTAGTTATTACAACACCTTTGTAATTGAAGAAAAGTATGGTTTTAATAAAACAAATGTTACCACCTTTTTTCTAGACAAGTTAAAAGGATGGATTATGATGGGCGTTGTAGGAGGAATACTCCTCGCCGCAATTATCTGGTTTTACGAAACTACTGGTTCATTATTTTGGTTGTATGCATGGGGGTTGGTTACCATCTTTACTGTTTTTATGAATCTTTTTTACGCCAGACTTATTGTCCCATTATTTAATAAGCAGTCGCCCCTAGAAGACGGTGGCTTACGTACTAAAATTGAAGCCTATGCGAAACAGGTAAATTTTAGCTTAGCACATATTTTTGTAATTGATGGTTCAAAAAGAAGTACTAAAGCAAACGCATATTTTTCTGGCTTCGGAAGTGAAAAGCGCATCACTCTGTACGACACACTAATAAACGATTTAGAAGACGAGGAAATCGTGGCGGTTTTAGCACATGAAGTTGGACACTATAAAAAAAAGCATATTGTTTTTAACCTGTTGGCTTCTATTGTTTTAACAGGGTTTACATTTTGGATTTTATCCCTATTCATAGACAACGCTGCTCTTTCTGCCGCCTTAGGTGTTACCGAACCATCATTTCATATTGGTTTAATAGCCTTCGGAATTTTATACAGTCCGATTTCAGAAATTACTGGCCTTTTTATGAATTTGCTTTCCAGGAAGTTTGAATACCAAGCAGATAACTTTGCCAAAGATACCTATGCTGCATCACCGCTTATTTCGGCCTTAAAAAAATTGAGTAAAAATAGTTTGAGCAATCTAACTCCGCATCCTGCATATGTATTTGTGCACTATTCTCATCCTACGCTATTGCAACGATTTAAAAACCTGCTGAAGTAAAAAGCTGATTTCAAACATCTTACCTACGTTTAAGGTGTTGTGTTTCTGTAGCTAAAAAACAGAAAATATTGAAACAGCCATTACTTAGCGAAATATAGCAAACAAAAAATTGGTCATTATATCTTGAAATTGTACATTTAAACTATGACCGAAGATGTTTTAGAAGAAGAGAAAAAAGAACTCAAAAAACAATACAAAGAGCTCTTAAAAATTAGTTACCGAACACTTTCGGCAGCCGATAAGAAGCTCATTCGTTCGGCATTTGATGTAGCAGTAGATGCCCACAAAGACCAACGCCGAAAAAGTGGTGAAGCATACGTTTTCCACCCCATTGCAGTAGCAAAAATTGTAGCCTCAGAGATTGGCTTAGATGCCACCTCAATTGCTGCGGCACTTCTTCATGATGTTGTAGAAGACACTTCGTATACTCTTGCAGATTTAGAACAATTGTTTGGTGAAACCGTAGCTCGTATTGTAGACGGTCTTACTAAAATATCTAAAATGCCGTATGACGGTGATGTATCGCTGCAAGCAGAAAATTTCAGAAAAATGTTACTTACCCTTAATGAAGATATAAGGGTTATTATCATAAAGATTGCAGACCGTTTACACAACATGCAGACTATGGATAGCATGCCAGAGTACAAACAAGTAAAAATTGCTTCGGAAACTTTATACATCTACGCACCGCTTGCCCATAGAATAGGACTTTATAATATTAAAACGCAGCTTGAAGATTTAGGATTAAAATATACAGCGCCTGAAGTGTACGATGATATTTTAAGTAAAATTACAGATAGTAAAGAAGAACAAGATGCATATATAGAAGATTTCACAAAGGTCATTAAAGATTCATTAGATGCCGAAAAGCTGACTTATGAAATTAAAGGTAGACCTAAATCTATTTTTTCGATTAGGCGAAAAATGTTAGCCCAGAATGTGACCTTCGATGAGGTATACGACAAGTTTGCGGTAAGAATAATATATAGTAGCGATACGGGTGAAGCTGAAAAGTTTGTAGCTTGGAAAATATACTCTATTGTTACCGATCATTTTAGACCTAATCCCACAAGATTGCGGGATTGGATTTCTTCTCCAAAATCTACGGGATACGAGGCACTGCACATAACGGTTATGGGGCCCAAAGGAAAATGGGTTGAAGTACAAATACGTAGTGAACGCATGAACGAAATTGCCGAAAAAGGCTTTGCTGCACACTATAAGTACAAAAACAAAGAGAAAGACGACGGACTAGAAGATTGGCTAAACAAACTACAAGAAACGTTAGAAAACAGTGAGATTAGCGCTATAGATTTTGTCGAAGAATTTAAGTTAAACCTATACGCAAAAGAAATTTTTGTTTTTAGTCCGAAGGGAGATTTATACTCCTTACCCAAAGGAGCAACTGCGTTAGATTTTGCCTTTCACATACATACAGAAGTAGGTTTACATACTAGAGGTACTAAGGTAAATGGTAAACTTACTCCTTTAAGTCAAGAATTAAAGAGTGGTGATCAGGTAGAGATTATTACTTCAGAAAAAGCGAAACCTTCAAATAACTGGTTAGACTATGCCACTACGGGTAAGGCCCGAAGTAAAATTAAATCGTCATTAAAAGAAGAGCAAAAACAAATTGCTTCCGAAGGTAAAGAGATACTCGCTCGTAAACTTAAATCTCTCAAAATAACACTAGACGAGCGTACTGTAAATCAGATGGTGAACCACTTTAAAGTAAAAACCAGTCTCGATTTATTTTATCGTGCGGGAGCAGGAATTATAGATAACCAACAACTTAAAGATTTTGCTGCTTCGAGAAGTAATATGCTTGTTAGTTTCTTCAAGAATAAAATTAGAAAACCAGACAAGTCGCAGGACGTCAATAAAGAAGAAATTACCATTAAATACGATCAGTTAGTGTTCGGTAAAGACGAACAACATCTTGATTATGTAATGGCAAATTGTTGCAACCCCATACCGGGAGACGACGTTTTCGGATTTGTAACGGTGAATGAAGGCATAAAAGTACACAAGCTAAATTGTCCGAACGCTATTCAGTTACAAAGCAATTATAGCTATCGTATCATGCCTGCGAAATGGATAGATTCTACTCAGCAAGAATTTAAGGCGCAGCTTAAAATATCAGGAATAGATGCTGTAGGTTTAGTAAATGAGGTGACAAAGGTGGTGAGTAACAACTTACATATAGATATGAAGAAGGTCTATTTCGACAGTGATGATGGTATTTTTAATGGTGAGATTGTTGTTGTTGTTAAAAACAAAGCCATTCTTGATAACTTGGTTCAAAACCTCAAAAAAATAAACGGAATTGACAAAGTTACAAGAGGATAAATAGCTAACTTTGTGCATTGGTATGAGTACACCTACAGAAACTAATAATCAAGCTATTGTCAAGAATGTATTTACTACATTTTTGGAGGAGAAAGGGCACAGAAAAACGCCAGAACGTTTCGCTATACTTCAAGAAATTTACGACCATGAAGATCATTTCGATATAGAATCGCTCTATATTAACATGAAAAACAAGAACTATCGAGTGAGTCGTGCTACGCTGTACAACACGATTGAGCTGTTATTAGAATGTAGTTTGGTTAGAAAACATCAGTTTGGACAAAATCAAGCGCATTACGAAAAATCGTATTTCGACAAGCAACACGACCATGTCATCCTTTCTAACGGTGAAGTTATAGAATTCTGCGACCCTCGTATTCAGACCATAAAAAAAACTATTGAAGAAGTGTTTGATGTTGAAATCACCAAGCACTCACTATATTTCTACGGAAATAGAAAAACGACCAACACATAATATTATGGCAGTAGACTTACTACTTGGATTACAATGGGGAGACGAAGGAAAAGGAAAAATCGTCGACGTTCTTACCTCTAATTACGACATAATTGCTCGCTTTCAAGGAGGGCCTAATGCAGGGCATACACTAGAGTTTGATGGTATAAAGCATGTGCTTAGAACCATTCCATCTGGTATCTTTCACGAAAAATCTGTGAATGTCATCGGAAATGGTGTAGTAATAGATCCTGTAGTATTTGTAAAAGAGCTAGAAGGTCTAGATCAGTTTAATATAGATTACAAGTCGAAGTTAATTATTTCCAGAAAGGCACATTTAATTTTACCAACGCACAGATTACTAGATGCCGCTTCAGAAGCATCTAAAGGAAAGGCAAAAATTGGTTCTACCCTCAAGGGAATTGGACCAACCTATATGGACAAAACAGGTAGAAATGGAATTCGTGTAGGTGATCTTGAGCTTGAGAACTGGAAAGAAAAGTATAGAGCCCTAGCTAATAAGCACGAGGCTATGATTGCCTTTTACAATGTAGATGTGCAATACGATTTAGCCGAAATGGAAGTTGAATTTTTCGAGGCCGTAGAACGATTAAAAGAACTCACTTTTATAGATAGCGAAGCTTACCTTAATGATGCCATGAAAAATGGTAAAACCATCTTGGCTGAAGGCGCACAAGGCTCATTGTTAGATATCGATTTTGGAACATACCCATTTGTAACCTCATCTAACACTACTGCAGCAGGTGCTTGTACCGGTTTGGGTGTTGCTCCTAACAAGGTAAAAGATGTGTACGGTATTTTTAAAGCCTATACCACCCGTGTAGGTTCTGGTCCGTTTCCTACAGAACTTTTCGACAAAGTTGGTGAGAAAATGGCCAAAGTAGGTCGCGAATTTGGAGCTGTAACAGGACGCCCAAGACGTTGTGGCTGGTTAGATTTAGTAGCCTTAAAATATACTTGTCAGGTAAATGGTGTTACACAACTTATGATGATGAAAGGTGACGTACTTAGTGGCTTTGCCAATTTAAAAGTGTGTACAGCATATAAATATAAAGGTGAAACTATTACTCATTTGCCTTATAATATAGAGCCTGAAAACGTAACACCTATGTATTCAACCTTTGATTGCTGGAAAGAAGATCTTACTAAAATGACAGATGCGTCGCAATTCCCAAAAGAATTAGACGAATACATTGCCTTTTTAGAGAAAGAACTTGAAATTCCGATAAAGATAGTTTCTGTAGGACCCGATAGAACACAGACTATCCATAGATAGGCATTATTTTTGCACAAAAAAGAAATAGACTAAACAGTGATTCAATTGAGAATAACAGACTACATCTTTGTACTATTTCTAATTGCTTTTACTCTTGGTGTGCAAGCACAACCAACATCTGAAAAACAGAAAGTTGATATTAAATCGGGGTATCTAGAAATTAAACCCGAAATTCCCGATGCGGTCATCTATACAAAAGACGAAAGCGGCCAAGTGTATGTAGTACATGAAGGTGTTGAAATGTGGTGCGACCAAGCGTATTTATACCCGCAAGATAATTTTGTAAAGGCCTATGGAAGTGTACGTATGACACAGGGTGATACCATGACCATGAACAGTGCTTATGCAGAATATAACGGGAATACTTCGTTTGCCTTTGCCAGCGGAAATGTTATTTTAAAAGAACCCGCAACAACACTTACCACAGACACCCTTTATTTTGACCGTGTTAAACAACAGGCCTACTACCGAAGCGGTGGTAAAGTTGTAGATACAGCAAGCACCCTTACCAGCAATATTGGTCGTTACTTTGCTGAAACTAAAAAGTATCAGTTTTTAAGCGATGTCAAGATTGTTAATCCGAAGTACACGGTAAATAGTGAACAACTCGATTTTTATTCTGAAAGTGGAGGTGCATATCTATACGGTGAGTCTACCATAGTTTCTGAAACAAGCACCGTTTATTGCGAACGCGGGTACTACGATACACGTGAAGACACAGGTTATTTTGTAAAAAACTCGCGCATAGATTACAACAATAGAATATTATATGGCGATAGCATCTACTTCGACCGAAATAAGAGCTTTGCATCGGCTACTAACAATATTAAGGTATTAGATACTTTAAATAAAAGTATTGTAAGAGGTCACTATGCCGAAGTATTTCGAGACAAAGACTCTGTGTTTATCACAAAACGAGCCGTTGCCGTAACATTAAGAGATCAAGATTCGGTCTATGTGCATGCCGATACACTACGAATTACTGGGAAACCAGAAAACAGAATTTTACGAGGCTTTTATCGTGCACGAATGTTCAAATACGGAGCACCTGGCGAAGAAGCAACCAGTGGTAAATGTGACTCCATATACACTTCAGAAAAAACAGGCATCACCAAACTAATACGTAATCCCGTACTATGGAGTGGTGAAAACCAAATGACAGGAGACACCATTCACATTCTTTCAGATAAGGTTACAGACAAGTTAGACACCTTAAAAGTCTTTAAGAACGCTTTTCTAGTGCAAAAAGACAGTCTTGGGTATAATCAGGTAAAAGGAGAACGACTTATTGGGTTATTTACCAATAACGAATTAGATACTATTTCAGTATTAAAAAATGCAGAGGTCATGTACTACGCTCGAAATGATAAGCAAGAGCTATTAGGCATTAACAACACTGTATGTAGCTACATTGAAGTTTATTTAAATGAGCAGCAAATAACAGGGACTAAATTTTTCAAAAAAGCAAAAAGTAAACTGTATCCAGAATCTGATTTACCTCCTAATGCCCGTATTTTAAAAGGCTTTATTTGGCGCGGTGATGAGCGCTTAAAGACGGTAAGCGATCTTTTTAAAGATAAACCCATGCCCGTTCTTCCAAAAATTCAAGGAATACCACTACCCAAAGATGAAGGTGAATTTTTTGAAGATATACCGCTAGATGAAATAGATCTTCCTGAAAACTCTAAACTTAAACCCGAAGATCTTCAGAATAGAAAAGACGACCCTAAAATGAAAACAAGGGAAGAAGAATCTGATAACGAAGATGGCGATGGCAATGGTATATAGCTACCTTTTACCAGCAAATTTTTAGTACCACCTATAGAATGAAAAAAGACTTTCTCTCTTATCAAGCCCAAACTACCCCGCACCCGTTGGCGATGGAAGTTTCGCATGCCGAAGGAAGTTATATTTTTGATTCAGACGGTAATAAACATTTAGACTTTGTTGCGGGAGTTTCGGCATGTAGCCTAGGGCATAGCCACCCTAAAGTTATAAGCGCTATAAAACAACAGGTTGAAAAATACCAGCACGTAATGGTGTATGGCGAATACATACAGTCGCCAGCGATAGAACTAACAAAACTTTTAGCAGCCCACCTACCCCACCCCTTAGAAACAACCTATTTGGTAAATAGTGGTACCGAAGCGATTGATGGCGCTTTAAAATTAGCACGACGAGCAACGGGTCGTTCAGAAATTCTATACGCAGACAAAGCATACCATGGTAATACGTTTGGAGCGCTAAGCGTTATGGGTTATGAAGCTCGTAAAACACCCTTTGGTCCGCTGCTGCCTAACTGTCATCCTATTCAATTTAATAGTGATAACACACTAGAACAGATTACTACAAATACGGCTGCCGTTATTTTAGAAACCATTCAAGGAGGTGCTGGATTTATTTTACCAGAACATAATTTCTTAAGTAAAGTAAAGCAACGGTGTGAGGCGATGGGCGCATTGTTGATTTTAGACGAAATTCAGCCGGGGTTTGGACGCACGGGGAAACTGTTCGGGTTTGAGCATTACCATGTAGTCCCAGATATTTTAGTAATGGGAAAAGGTATGGGCGGAGGTTTGCCAATTGGGGCATTTACGGCTTCCCACAGGTTAATGAGTCTGCTAAGTGACAATCCAAAGTTAGGGCACATCACCACTTTTGGAGGCAATGCAGTAATTGCAAGTGCAGCACTCGCAACACTTACCGAAATTACCGAAACCACCCTCATAGCACAAACATTAGAGAAAGAACGGTTAATTAGATCGTTATTAAAACACCCACTAATTAAAGAAGTTAGAGGCAAAGGCTTAATGCTTGCTGTAATAGTTAGCAGTGCTGAGCTTGCTTCGGAAATAATCTTAGCCTGTAAAGACAGATATCTCATCCTATTTTGGCTGCTTTTTGAACCTTGCGCAATTCGTATTACACCACCTTTAACCATTAGTGATGACGAAATTAGAGAAGGATGTGCCATAATTACCGATGTCTTAGATGACATTCAGAAAAAAACATTATAGACTTAATTAATTGTGTATCAGCTGTTTAATTTTTAAAAATTGTGTTAATAAGCCTGTTAACAACAATCGCGGCATAACTATTGAAAACCCTATGACATTGCTATCTTTAAAAAAGTAGTAATCGTTAAACCGTAGTCTATGCCCTCTAATCCTAACGAGTATAACAATTTTCCACTGTCGCGTTTCGAATCTATGTTGAAAACGAATGATGTGTACTTTTTCGATTCTGAAGAATTTGAACAGATCATACAGCATTACCTTGAAAACGGAAAAGTTGCCCTTGCCAAAAAAGCAACCAAGCTAGGTTTAGAGCAACATCCAACAGCTACATCTCTAAAACTATTTCAGATTGAAATGTTCATTTTTGAAAATGAACTAGATACTGCAGAAGCTCTTTTAGACGATTTATACCTTCTTGAACAGAGTAACGAAGAAATTTATATTCAGAAAGCAAATATCTTCTCTCGTCGAGACGATCATAAAAACGCTATTAAATTGCTCGAAAAAGCGCTAGAAATAACTAATGACGAAAGTGATGTATTATCACTTATTGGAATGGAATACTTATTCTTAGAAGATTTCGATAATGCAAAGCGTTCGTTCATGCGCTGTTTAGAGCAAGACGAACAAGATTATTCTGCACTGTATAACATTATTTATTGTTTTGAATACCTACAAGAGCATGAAGCCGCTATAGATTATCTGAACGATTTTCTAAATAAAAATCCGTATTGCGAAGTTGCTTGGCATCAGGTAGGAAAGCAATATTATATTTTAAAGGAATACAAAAAGGCCCTAGCAGCTTTCGATTTTGCTATTATTAGTGACGATAGGTTTATTGGTGCTTACCTTGAAAAAGGAAAGGCTTTAGAGCGCCTTAAACGATACAGTGAGGCCATTGAAAGCTATACTATTACACTTGGGCTAGACGACCCTACATCGTTCGCCTTGTTGCGTATAGGCAAATGCTACGAGAAATTAGGTGACAACGACCTCGCGCTTCAGTTTTACAATAAATGTGTAGAAGAAGACGGGTTGCTTGACAAAGGATGGATTGCTATAACAGATTACTTCTTAAAGCAACAAGACTTCGAAAAAGCACTTTATTATATTGAAAAAGCAATTAATATAGATGGCGAAAATGTGCTTTACTGGAAAAGGTACGCCCGCATTAACATGCGCCTTATGCGTTTTGAAGAAGCAGAGCACGGCTACAGGAGAACCTTAGAACTTGGTAACTACGAGTTAGACACATGGCTCTCTAGAACAGATCTCTTAATTAAGCTAGGTGAGTTTCAATCGGCAGTAAGCAACTTATTCCAGGCAACCGAATTCTATCCAGACAATGTGGAAATTGAATTTCGCCTCGCCGGACTGTTTTATATTTTAAAAGAAGGCCGAAAAGCAGAGTTTCATCTAAAAAACGGATTGCGTTCAAACACAGATTATCTAATGATTCTTGAAGAACTTTTTCCGAAGGTATACGCAAAAACACGCGTACGTCAAATAATTGAGAAACATAAAAATACCTCTGTCTAATTTCCGTATTTTTGAGGCAACACTAAGCTTATTTGTATGCCTTCAAGATCATTTTTTCAATACCTTACCATAACTTTAAAAGGACTTGCCATGGGTGCCGCAGATGTGGTTCCTGGTGTTTCTGGAGGTACAATTGCCTTTATTGCTGGTATTTACGAAGAACTCATCGAGACCATACACAACTTGAATTTAGGTTTTTTTAAACTTTGGAAAAAATCTGGATTCAAAACAGCTTGGAATACCTACAACCTAGGATTTTTACTAGCCCTCTTTGGAGGTGTATTTATAAGCATACTATCGCTAGCTAAATTAATTACCTATTTGCTAGAAAATCATCCTATTTTGGTGTGGTCCTTCTTTTTCGGACTTGTAATAGCGAGTATTCTTTATGTAGGAAACCAAATCGTGTCATGGAATGTAAAAGTTATTATTGCTTTGGTCATTGCTGCTGGATTTGCGTATGCAATCACGCTTGCTAAGCCCGTGGGAACCATAGATAGTACTTGGATTTTGTTTTTTGCAGGCTTCATTGCAATCATAGCAATGATACTTCCAGGTATTAGTGGTGCCTTTATTTTACTTCTCCTTGGTGCGTATACATCGGTGATTGGTACTCTTTCACAGTTAGGTGACGGAATAACAAAACTTGACGCCAACCTCTTTTTTGGAGCTTTTACTAAGTTATTTGTTTTTGGTCTTGGTGCTATAGTAGGGTTAAAGGTGTTTTCTAGGGCGTTAAATTATATGTTCAAAAATTTTAAGAACATTACTCTAGCAGTACTTACTGGATTTATGATTGGAGCTTTAAACAAAATTTGGCCTTGGAAAAAAGTATTAGAAACGCGTATAAATCATAGCGGTAATGAAGTACCGTTTTTAGAAAAAAGCATTCTTCCCGGAAGTTATCCAGAAGACCCGCAACTTATGTATGCAGTCATTTTTATGGTCATTGGGTTTTTAACTATCTTTATCATGGAACGCTTTGCAGCGACCAAAAAAGAACGTTAATGCAGCAAACTCGAACCTTTTCAGACAAAATTTGGCTGGTACTTAAAGGCCTCTTTATGGGTGCAGCAAATAAGGTTCCTGGAGTTTCTGGTGGTGTCGTAGCCTTTGTAGGGGGGTTTTATGAAGAGTTTATTTATTCACTTCAGAAGGTAAATAGAAAAGCCTTTTCGCTACTTTTTAACGGTCGTTTTAAAAGCTTTATTCAGTACATAAATGGCAAGTTTCTAGGCCTTCTCCTCTTAGGAATGATTATTAGTTATTTTAGCGTTTCTAAGCTTCTAGACTATCTTATTATAAAGTTCGAGCTACTTGTTTGGAGTGCTTTTTTTGGGATGATTATAGGCTCTATCTATTACATTGCAAAAGATTTTGGCGAATGGAATAGACGCTACCTAGCCTATCTACTTTGTGGTATTATCGCCGGAGTAAGTATTAGTTTTTTAGAGCCTGCTAGAGAAAACAGCAACCTGCTATTTGTTTTTTTCTGCGGAATTATTAGCGTGTCTGGAATGACACTTCCTGGGTTGTCTGGTTCTTTCATATTAATTTTACTGGGTAATTATGTTTTACTTTTAGTAGATTCCGTTAATGCATTGTACGATACTTTTTCTGAATTAATCCAGGGTGACACTAGCTTTATTTCTAATACCGAACGTTTACAGATGCTAAAAATTCTGGCGGTCTTTACCCTTGGATCTGTTACAGGTCTAGTCTCACTGTCGCATGGTTTAGCATACGTTTTAAAACATTTCAGGAAAGCCACCTATGCGGTAATTATTGGTTTTATTGCGGGCTCACTCGGAGTTGTATGGCCTTGGAAACACAAGCAGTATGCGTACGATTCCTTCGGAAATATTAGTATAGATGCCAACGGAGAGAAAATTATAAGTGGTTATGATAGATATTGGCCCTCAGAATTTTCTTTCGAGACTTTCTTAGCTATTCTCTTTATATTTGTCGGGATTGGAATTGTATTAAGCCTCGATTTCTATCAAAAAAAGAAATAACCATCCTCAATATGGCTAAATATGGATTATTGGGAAAAGATATTGGCTATTCTTTTTCCCAAACATTTTTCAGTATAAAGTTCGAAAAGGAAGCACTCCCCCATACGTACTTCAACTTTGATGTACCCTGCATTCAAAATTTCAAAGATTTAATTAGTGACATACCAGATTTAAAAGGTCTCAATGTTACAATTCCGTATAAGGAGGCTATCATTCCACACCTTTTCAGGCTAGATAAAGAATCGAAACAAATTGGGGCTGTTAATACCATTAAATTTAGAAAAGACGGCAAATTAATTGGCTATAATACAGACCACTACGGTTTTGCAAAGGCATTGGCTCATTTTCTACCTATATATAAAAAAACTGCGCTAATTCTTGGTTCTGGCGGGGCTTCTAAAGCTATTAGATATGTACTAGATGCTATGAATTTTGAATATCTTCAGGTGTCACGTACTTCTTCTGAAAATACAATTACCTACGAAAAGGTTACCCCAAAAGTACTAGAAGAGCATTTTCTAATTATTAATTGCACACCTTTAGGTACAACACCAAACATATCTGAAGCTCCAAACATCCCGTACACCAGTCTCGGAAGGCATCACGTATTGTTCGATTTAATTTATAATCCGCGAGAGACAGAATTCATGAAACGCGGTCTTGCTAGAGGGGCTAGAGTTAGCAATGGTTTTAAAATGCTCGAGTATCAAGCAAAAAAATCTTGGAAGATTTGGAATAGCTAAGCTAATTGTTCCCTTCAAAATAAAGTGTTCTCCTTTGTCGTTTGTATAGTAGTTAGTATCTTGAACCCTCCTAACTAGCGAACCTTAACATTGAAAAAAATGTCTGACGAAAACACACCTCAAGAAGAAAATTCGACTCCAAAAAAAAATACGCTCGAAAACATCCCCAATGACGAGACGCAAAAGCCTACCGAGTCTGAAGACACCTCTAATACCACTTCGGTTGAAGAAGATGTAGCCAACCCTCAAGCCGAAAGCGAACCTAAAACTTCAGAAGAAAACACTAGTGCAAGTGAAGAACCAGTAGCAGCCGCTGAAAAAAAGGAAGTTTCCGAAGAAAATGACGATGATATTTCTGATTCAGAGGAAGAAGAAGAAGAAGAAGAGATGACGTCTAGCGACGACGAAGAAGATACCGAAGAGGACGAAGAAGATGCGGTTGATTATCATTCAATGGACAAGAAGGGTCTTATTGAAGCCTTTGCTGCGTTGCTTAAAAATAAGCCCGTACAAGATATTAAGAAAGAAGCCGAAGAAATTAAAACCGAGTTTAACGCTAAATTTTCCGAAGCATTAGAAGAGAAAAAAGAAGAATTTTTAGCAGAAGGAGGTAATATTATAGACTTCCACTACTCTACGCCACTTAAAAAAGAATTTAATTCTTTGTTTTTCGATTACAGAGAAAAGAGAAATAACTACTATAAAAATCTCAAAAAAGATTTACAAGCCAATCTTGCAAAACGTGAGGAGCTTATAGAAGAATTGAAAGGACTGTTAAGTGCAGAAGAGAATATAAATACTACCTATAAGCATTTTAAAGATATTCAAGAGCGATGGCATACTGCAGGGCCCATTCCTAGAGACAAATACAATTTAACTTGGAATACCTACCACCACCACGTAGAAAATTTTTATGATTTTCTTCATTTAAACAGGGAGTTTCGCGACTTAGATTTTAAGCATAACCTAGATGCTAAACTTAAGCTAATCATTCGCGCAGAAGAACTTCAACAAGAGACTGACATAAACAAGGCGTTTAGAGAGTTACAGCTTTTACACAAAATGTGGAAGGAAGAAATAGGGCCTGTTGCGAAAGAATACAGAGAAGATGTCTGGGAAAAGTTTAGTGAAGCTACTAAAGTAATTCACGACAAACGTCAAGCACAGCAAGACGCTTTAGAAGCTACCTACGAAACTAATTTTGAAGTAAAGAAAGATTTAGTTGCTCAAATTAAAGCGCAGCAAGAAAAAACAAAACCAAATCACTCTTCATGGCAGCATAGCATGAAGAAAATTCAGGAGCTTCGCGATGCATATTTTGAAACTGGAAAAGTGCCAAGGTCTAAGAACAAAGAGATTTGGAGTGCATTTAAAGAGGCTACACGTGATTTTAATAAAGCAAAAAACGTTTTTTATAAGAATCAAAAGAAAGAGCAGTATACAAATCTTGAAAAGAAGCGAGAGCTAATTAAAATTGCTAACGAAAATAAAGATAGCGAAGACTTTGAAGCGGTAACACCGTTAATGAAAAAAATTCAGGCAGATTGGAAAGCAATTGGTCATGTGCCTAGAAAAGATAGTGACAAGATATGGAAAGAATTTAAGGCGGCTTGTAATCATTATTTTGACAGAATTCACACCAAGAAAAATGAGGCAAGTCAGGAAGAGAAAGACAATTTCGCTAAAAAAGAAACGCTACTTGCAGCATTGAAAAAATCTGAATTAACCGGCGATCATAAAGCCGATTTAGCATCGATTAAAAATTCCATTAAGGAATGGAAGGAGTTAGGACGAGTACCTTACAAGAAAAAAGGTATTGAACAAGACTTCAATAAAGTGCTTGACGGACTTTTCAAAAAACTTGACCTTGGAAAGAATGAAGCAGAGCTTATTAAGTATGAAAATAAACTGAGCTCTATGGTATCTCAGGAAGATGAGCGCAAGTTGCAAAACGAGCAGTACTTTATTTCTAAAAAGATTGGAGAGGCGAAAGCTGAAATTAATCAATTAGAAAATAACCTTGGGTTCTTTCAACATGTACCAGATGACAACCCTATGGTGGCAGAAGTACATAAAAACATTGCTAAACATAAAGAGCAATTAGAAGTTTGGAAGAAAAAGTTAATTCAAATTAAATCGGCTAGAAGTAATTCGTAATGACTTCCTGTATTCTTTGTAATAATGAGACTATCGAAAGCTATTACAAAGATAATCGTCATGATTTTCTGAAATGTACTTCCTGTACCTCCGTTTTTCGAAATCCGTTGCACTATTTAGACGCAGCTGCAGAAAAAGAACGGTATCTAAGTCACAACAATGATATAAACGATACAGGTTACCAACACTTTGTTTTCCCTATTATCGATGCCGTAGCGCGTACATTTTCTTCAGATAAAATTGGGTTAGATTATGGTGCTGGTACAGGGCCCGTTATTACTAAACTTCTTGCTGAAAAAGGATATACCATGAAACTGTACGATCCATTTTTTCATCCAAACACTGGGGTGCTGCAAGAAACATATGATTTTATAGTGTGTTGCGAAGTAATGGAGCATTTTCACCATCCGCTAAAAGAATTCAGGCGACTTCAACGACTACTAAAACCCAATGGAAAACTATTTTGTATGACTAATACTTGGGAGACAACAAAGACCATTTCAGATTTTAAAAAATGGTATTATAAAAATGACCCCACACATGTAATTTTTTACAATGGTGAAAACTTAGAACGAATTAAAAACGAGGTAGGCTTTTCAGAAATAGTGATTGACGATAGGCTAATTACAATTTCTTAGCTTCGTTCCAATACACATCCATTTCTGCCAACGTCATATCCTTTAACGCTTTTCCAGCTTCTTTAGCTTTCCCTTCTAGATATTGAAAGCGTTTTATAAATTTTTTGTTGGTACGTTCTAAAGCATTCTCAGGATCTACTTTTAAGAAGCGCGCGTAGTTAATCATCGAAAAC